>NZ_DAIUBO010000126.1:0-10842 GCF_036846665.1 Amaricoccus sp.
CGATGGAAAAGACCTTCGACGCCAGCGCGGCGGAGCCCCAGATCGCGGCCGCCTGGGAGGCCGCGGACGCCTTCCGCGCCGGCGCCAATGCGAGGCCCGGCGCCGAGCCCTTCTGCATCCTGCTGCCGCCCCCGAACGTCACCGGCAGCCTGCACATGGGCCATGCCTTCAACCACACGCTCATGGACATCCTCACCCGCTGGCACCGGATGCGGGGCTTCGACGTGCTCTGGCAGCCCGGCCTCGACCATGCCGGCATCGCGACGCAGATGGTGGTGGAGCGCGAGCTCGCGAAGGCCGGCAACATCGGCCGCCGCGACATGGGCCGCGAGGCCTTCGTCGCGAAGGTCTGGGAATGGAAGGAGCGCTCGGGCGGCACCATCCTCGAGCAATGCCGGCGGCTGGGGGACAGCTTCGACCTCGACCGCAACCGCTTCACCATGGATCCCGGCTTCCACGACGCGGTGCTGAAAACCTTCGTGGAATTCTACGACAGGGGCCTGATCTTCCGCGGCAAGCGGCTGGTGAACTGGGACCCGCATTTCGAGACGGCGATCTCGGATCTGGAAGTGGAGCAGGTCGAGACCCGCGGCAATCTCTGGCGGCTGCGCTATCCGCTCGAGGGCGGGGCCAGCTACGAGCATCCGGTCGCCTGGGACGACGAGGGTCGGCCGACCGCCTTCGAGACCCGCGACTATCTCGTCGTCGCCACGACGCGACCCGAGACCATGCTCGGCGACACCGGCGTCGCGGTGCATCCCGAGGATCCGCGCTACCGGCACCTCGTCGGCAGGACCGTGCGCCTGCCGCTGGTCGGCCGCTCGATCCCGATCGTCGCCGACGAATACGCCGACCCGGAGAAGGGCACCGGCGCGGTCAAGATCACGCCGGCGCATGACTTCAACGACTGGGAGGTCGGCAAGCGCTGCGGCCTCGCGGCCATCAACATCATGGACACCCGCGCCTGCATCGCGCTCAAGGACAACCGAGATTTCCACGAGGGCATCGCGCCCGCCGACGAGCTGGCGGATTTCCACGGCCTCGACCGCTACGAGGCGCGCGACCTGATCGTGACGCTCGCCGAGGAACAGGGCTGGCTCGACGGCATCGACGCCGAGACCCACATGGTCCCCCACGGCGACCGCTCCAAGGTCGCCATCGAGCCCTTCCTCACCGACCAATGGTACGTCGACGCCGCGAAGCTCGCCGGCCCGGCGCTCGACGCCGTGCGCGACGGCCGCACCCGCATCCTGCCCGAACGCGACGAGAGGACCTATTTCCACTGGCTCGAGAACATCGAGCCCTGGTGCATCTCCCGCCAGCTCTGGTGGGGCCACCAGATCCCGGTGTGGTATGGTCCCGATTGCTGGTACGGTCAGGATCCAGACCAAGAGACCATTTTTCCCGGCTTCTTCACTGAGACTTGGCGCTTTGCCGCATTGACCGAATCGAAAGCCATTGAGAAAGCAAGGCAAAAATACCGTGATGAGACCGGACAAGAGTGGGACTTTAGGGGCTTTAATAGTCGCCGCGAGGCCGAAAGCTACTTAGCTGACCGGAAACCAAACGACCCGCTACCACTTTTCCGCGACCCCGACGTTCTCGACACCTGGTTCTCCTCCGGGATCTGGCCGATCGGCACCATGGGCTGGCCGGAGGCGACGCCGGAGATGGCGCGCTACTACCCCTCCAGCGTGCTCGTCACCGGCTTCGACATCATCTTCTTCTGGGTCGCCCGGATGATGATGATGCAGCTGGAGCTGACCGGCGAGGTGCCCTTCCGCGAGGTCTATATCCACGCCCTCGTCCGCGACGAGAAGGGCAAGAAGATGTCCAAGAGCTTGGGCAACGTGCTCGACCCGATCGAGCTCATCGACGAATACGGTGCCGATGCCGTGCGCTTCACCCTGACCGCCATGGCGGCGATGGGGCGCGACCTGAAGCTCTCCAGGGACCGCATCGCCGGCTATCGCAACTTCGGCACCAAGCTCTGGAACGCGGCGCGCTTCGCCGAGATGAACGGCTGCCGCCCGGACCCGGACTTCGACCCGCGCGCGGTCACCCGGACCGCCAACAAATGGATCGTAGGCGAGACCGGGCGCCTGCGCGAGACGCTGGACGCGGCCCTTTCCGCCTATCGCTTCAACGACGCGGCGGCCGCGCTCTATGCCCATGTCTGGGGCAAGGTCTGCGACTGGTACGTGGAGCTCGCCAAGCCGCTCTTCCAGGACGAGGCCGCGGCGCCGGAGACCCGCGCCACCATGGCCTGGGTGCTCGACCAATGCCTGATCCTGATGCATCCCGTCATGCCCTTCATCACCGAGGCGCTCTGGGGGCAGATGGCCGAGCGCGCGGGGCTGCTGGTCCATGCCGACTGGCCGGATTACGGCGCCGATCTGGTCGATGCCGCGGCCGATGCCGAGATGGGCTGGGTGATCGGGCTGATCGAGGAGATCCGCTCGGTGCGGGCGGAGATGCACGTCCCGGCCGGGGCGAAGATCCCGCTGATCGAGCTCGAACTGGCACCCGCCCAGGCGGCGGCGCTCGAGACCAACCGCGCGCTGGTCGCAAGGCTCGCGCGGATCGAGCGCTTCGAGACCGCCGATGCCGCGCCGAAGGGTGCGGTGACCATCGCCCGCGAGGGTGGCAGCTTCTGCCTGCCGCTGGCGGATGTCATCGACCTCGAGGCCGAGCGCGCCCGCCTCGCCAAGGCGCTGGAGAAACTCCGCAAGGAAGCGAACGGCCTGCGCGGCAAGCTCGCCAACGCGGCCTTCCTCGCCAATGCGCCCGAGGCCGTCGTCGACGAGAACCGCGCCCGCCTCGAGGCCGCCGAGGAGGAGATCGCGATCCTCTCCGCGGCAGAGGCCCGTCTCGCCGGCCTCTAGCGCAGCGGCGGGTGCAACCAACCAGCGCCGGCGCTGCCGGCGAAAAGACCCCGACGGCCGAAAGGACGTTCCATGTTCCACGTATTGTCCGGTGTCTGGGCCCTCCTGCTCGGCATCGTGCTGATCATGCTCGGCAACGGCATGCATTTCACCCTCATCGGCCTGCGGGGCGGAATCGACGGGTTCTCCGCCACGGAACTGGCCATCGTCACATCGGCCTATTCCGCCGGCCTTCTGACCGGGGCGCGCCTCAGCCCCGTGCTGATCCGCCGGGTCGGGCACGTGCGCGTCTTCGCGGCGCTTGGCAGCCTGATGTCGGCCGGGCTGATCGCCTTCCCGCTCGTGGTCGATCCCTGGGCCTGGACGCCGCTTCGGCTGCTGGTGGGCTTCTGCATGTCCGGCATCTACGTCACCGCCGAGAGCTGGCTCAACGACGCCTCGACCAACGAGACGCGCGGCAAGGTGCTGTCGGCCTACATGATCGCGCAGACCCTGGGCATCATCGGGGCGCAGGGGCTCCTGACGCTCGGCGACGCGGCGACCGCGAACCTCTTCATCGGGGCCTCGATCCTGGTGTCGATCTCCTTCGCGCCGATCCTGCTCTCCGCCAGCCGGGCGCCGACCACCGAGGTCGCCCGCCCGATGGCGCTGCGCGACCTCTTCTCCGGCTCGCCGCTCGGCACCGTCGGGATCTTCCTGCTCGGCGCGGTCTACGCGACGCAATCGGGCATGGGCGCGGTCTTCGGCACCCAGATCGGCATGACGGCGGATCAGATCGCGCTCTTCGTGGCGATGCTCTTCGCCGGGGCGCTGGTGTTCCAGTACCCGATCGGCTGGCTGTCGGACCGCGTGGACCGGCGCTGGCTGATCTTCGGCGCCTCCGCCCTCGGCGCGGCGTCCTGCGCTTTCGGCTGGATAACCGGCGGCGGTCTCTGGCCGCTGATGGCGTCCGCCTTCTTCGCCGGCGGCGTGACGACGCCGCTTTACGCGCTGTTTCTGGCCTACACCAACGATTACCTTTCGACCGAGGACATGCCGGCCGCCTCCGGGGGGCTGGTCTTCACCTTCGGTCTGGGCGCCATCCTCGGCCCGCTGGTCGCCGGCTGGGCTATGCAGCGCTTCGGCCCCTTCGCCTTCTGGCTGGTGCTCGGCGCCACCTTCGCGGCCATCGCGCTCTACGCGCTCTACCGCATGACCAAGCGCGCGGCCGTTCCGGTCGACCAGACCGAGAGCTACCTGGGCGTGCTGCCCACCGCCTCGCCGGTGGCGGTGGAGGCTGCCGGCGCCTGGGCCGCCGAGCAGGCCGAAGCCGACCGCCGGGACGACGCGCAATCCTGAGGCCAGCATCGTTTTCCGGCGCGAGATCAGACTTTTGACGAAGTGCCGCATGTGGTACCGGCTTCGCCATGCGCCTGACCCCGCTCACCGCCGGCCTGCCCGCCACCGTGCCCTTCGTCGGCCCGGAGGCCCAGGAGCGCCGGCTCGGGCGGCCCTTCATCGCCCGCATCGGCGCCAACGAGAGCGTCTTCGGCCCCTCGCCGCGGGCCATCGCCGCCATGGCCGAGGCCACGGCGCTGGCCTGGCGCTACGGCGACCCCGAGAACCACGAGCTGAAGGCGGCGCTGGCGGCGCATCACGGGCTTCCCGCCGCCTGCATCGTGGTCGGCGAGGGCATCGACGCGCTGCTCGGCAATCTCGTGCGCCTGCTGGTCGGCCCCGGCACGCCCGTCGTCACCTCCGCGGGCGCCTATCCGACCTTCAACTACCATGTGACGGGCTTCGGCGGGCAGATCCTCACCGTGCCCTACCGGGGCGATTCCGAGGATCCGGAAGCGCTGCTGCTGACCGCCCGCAAGGCCGGCGCGCCGCTCGTCTACCTCGCCAATCCCGACAATCCCATGGGCAGCTGGCACGACGCCGGGCGCATCCGCGAGATGATCGCCCGGCTGCCCGGCCAGGCGGTGCTCTGCCTCGACGAGGCCTATGCCGATTTCGCGCCCCCGGGCGCCATCCCGCCGCTCGACCCCTCCGAGCCGCGGGTGATCCGCATGCGCACCTTCTCCAAGGCCCATGGCATGGCCGGGGCGCGCATCGGCTATGCCATCGGCCATCCCGAGCTGATCGCCGCCTTCGACCGGGTGCGCAACCATTTCGGCGTCAACCGCATCGCCCAGGAGGGCGCGCTCGCCTCGCTCGGCGACCCGGGCTGGCTGGCCTCGGTGGTGGGGAAGGTCGCCCGGTCCCGCGCAAGGCTCGCGGAGATCGCCGCGGCGAACGGACTCGCCGCGCTGCCCTCGGCGACGAATTTCCTGGCCGTCGACTGCGGGCGCGACGGCGCCTTCGCGCGGGCGGTGCTGGCGGAGCTGACCGCGCAGGGCATCTTCGTGCGCATGCCCGGCGTCGCACCGCTCGACCGCTGCATCCGGGTGACGGCGGGCGAAGACGCCGATCTGGAGGCCTTCGCCGCCGCCCTTCCCCAGGCCCTGTCCCGCGCCGCGGAACGGGGCTGAGCGCGGCCTTATCCCTGTCCCGAGCCGCAGCCTCGGCCCGGCCGAAGGCCCGTCGGTATCAGGACGCCGGCGCTTCCGCCGCCTCGGTCTTCATGTGGCCCTCGAGCGCCTCGCGCAGCCGCTCCTCGCGGGTATGGTCGAGCGAGGTCTGCAGGATGCGCCCGCCGACGCCCTCGAGCTGGGCCAGCACCTTGTCGCCGGTGACCTTCTTGACCAGCACGAAGAGCACCGCCTCGCCGGGCTGGATGTCCTCGGCCGCGAGGCCCTTCATGAACTTGTCGTTGATGCCCACATCCGTGAGCGCGCCGGCCAGCGCGCCCGCGCCGGCGCCCGCGGCGACGCCGAGCAGCGGATTGAGGAAGAGCACGCCGATCAGCAGGCCCCAGAAGCTGCCGCCCGCGGCGCCCGCGGCGGTGGTGTTCATCAGCTGGTTGAGCTTGACCTTGCCCGACTCGGTCTTGGTCGCGATCACCGCATCGCCGATGTCGATGATGTAATCCTTGGTCATGCCGAGGATCTTCTGCCGAACTTCCTCGGCCTTCTCTTCCGATGGGAATACCACCGCGATCAGATCTGCCATGTCTCGCCCCCCTGGAAATGCAAATGCCGCCGGGAAATGCCCGGCGGCACAGAGGTAGTCGCGACCGCCCGCCGCGTCAACGCCGCCGGGCCGGGGCAGGGCCTACTGGCAGGCCGCGGTCTGGGTCCCCGCCGCCGCGCCGAGCCCGGCGCCGGCCGCGGTGGCGAGCTGCTTGCCGGTGCCGCCGCCGATCTGGTTGCCGATGAGGCCGCCGACCGCGGCACCGCCGAACACGCCGCCGGCGCATTGGAGTTCCTTGTTGGTCTGCGGATTGCTCGTGCAGCCGGCGACCAGCGCGGTCGCGAGCACGGCGAAGATAAGGCCCTGTTTCATCTCGGTCTCCAATAGCCGGCGCAAAACTGCCGTCGGAGGCTAGGCCTAGCGGCAATATCGCAGGATTTCCACGCCATTTATCCGGCGTCGGGCGATTTCGGCAGGCTGTCGCCGGCCCGCGCGACGACCCCCGCCGCGGCCTCCAGCGCGCCCGCGCCACGGGGAGCCCCCAGCGCCTCGAGCGCTGCCTCGATGGTCGCCAGCGCCCCGAGCATCGTGGGCGGGTTCAGATGCCCCATATGGCCGATGCGAAAGAGGCTGTCGCGGTCCTGGTCGGGGCCGCAGAGGCCGACGCCCAGGGTGAGCCCGGCGGATTCCGCGCACCAGGCGCGCACCCGCGTCGCGAGCCCCGGCGCGGTGCGGATCGTCGTGACGGCGTGGCTGCGCTGGCGCGGATCGGCGATGTTGAGCTCCAGCGCCCCGCCCCAGGTCTCCACCGCCGCCCAGATCGCGCGGGCGAAGACCCCGTGGCGCCTCCAGGCGTTCCCGAGCCCCTCCTCCTCGAGCAGCATGTCGAGGGCCTCGCGCAGGCCGAAGAGGTGATGCGTCGGCGCGGTGCCGCAGAACTGCTGGTAATATTCCTCCGGCGCGGTGCGCGGCCCCCAGTCCCAATAGGGGCTCTGGCAGGGGATGCGCGCCGCCTCGGCCCGGGCCCCGTGGAAGGTGAAGGCGACGCCGGGCGGGGTCATCAGCCCCTTCTGGCAGGCTCCCAGCATCACGTCGACGCCGAGCGCGTCCATCTCGAAGGGCTCGCAGCCGAGGCTGGCGATGCAATCGACGGCGAAGAGGGCGGGATGCCCGGCCGCGTCGATCGCCGCGCGCAGGGCGGCCACATCGTTGCGCACCCCCGAGGCCGTGTCGGTCTGGACGGTCAGCACCGCCTTGAGCGGGGCGCCCTCCCGGTCCGCGCGCAGCCGCGCCTCCAGCCGCGCGGGATCGGCCGCGGCGCGGAAGCCGAAATCCATCACCTCCACCGCGATCCCCATGCGCCGCGCGGTCTCCGCCCAGCTCAGCCCGAAGCGCCCGGTCGAGAGGACGAGCACCCGCTCGCCCGGCGTGAAGAGATTCGCGACCGAGGCTTCCCAGACCGCATGGCCGTTGCCGATATAGACCGCGACCGCGCCGGCGGTCCCCGCGAGGCGCTTCAGGTCGGACATCACCGTCGCCGTCATCCCGATCAGCGGCTCGCCGTAGATGTCGGGCGCGGCCCGGTGCATGGCGCGCAGGACCCGGTCGGGGATCATCGAGGGACCGGGCATGGCGGTCAGGTCGCGGCCGTGATTGAGGGACATGGCGGGGGCTCCGGAGCGATGGCCGCGACACTACCGGGCCGCCCGGGCGGAGAAAATGCCGATTCCGCTTTGTCCGCCTGCGGTGCGCATGCTAGGCCCGCCACCGGCCGGGACGCTGCCCGGCGCTGCCCGACCGGACCGCCCATGCCCGACGCGCCCCAGCCCGATCCCGTGCCGGTGCGGCCCTATCTGCGGCTGTGGCGCGACTGGCTGGCGCCGCATTGGATGCTGATGACGCTGGCCATCGCCATGACCGTGGTGGTGGCGGCGGCGAGCGGCGCCTATGCCAAGCTGATCCAGATCGTCATGTCCGCCTTCGAGGCCAGGGACCAGGGCGCCGTCTGGTGGGCGCCGGCGGCGGTGCTGGCGCTGACCGCGGTCAATGCCACGGCGCAATACCTGCGCGAGACCACGGCCACCCGCGCCGTCACCCGGGTCGAGACCGAATTGCGCAAGAAGATGTTCGCGCGGCTGGTCGGCACCGATCTCGCCCGGCTCCAGACCGAGGCCCCGGCCGGGCTCGCGGCGCGGTTCTCCTCCGAC
Source organism: Amaricoccus sp. (assembly GCF_036846665.1). Taxonomy (NCBI): domain Bacteria; kingdom Pseudomonadati; phylum Pseudomonadota; class Alphaproteobacteria; order Rhodobacterales; family Paracoccaceae; genus Amaricoccus; species Amaricoccus sp. The sequence goes on from NZ_DAIUBO010000126.1 coordinate 8,144, forward strand.
ATCAGCCTGGTGGGCGGCGCGGTCAAGGCGATCATGGGCGGCGTGACCGGGATCCTCACCATCGTCTTCACCTTCTTCGTCATGCTCAGCATCGACTGGCAGCTGACCCTCGCGATCTTCGGCATCTTCTCGCTGGCGCTGGTCCCGGTGAACATCATCGGCAGCCGGCTCAGGCGGATCTCGCGGCGCACCCAGGCCGAGGTCGCCGCCATGTCCACGCAGGTGACCGAGGGGCTCGCGGGCATCCGCATGGCGCGGACCTACCGGCTCGAGGAGCCGCTGTCGCGCAATGCCGACGGCATCTTCGAGAAGCTCTTCGGCCTGCGGATCCGCCAGAACCGCTGGCAGGCGCGCGTGGCCCCGGTGATGGAATTCCTGCTCGGCATCGCGATCGCCCTGCTGCTCTATCTCGTGGGCCGGCGCATCGCGGCGGGCACCATGAGCATCGCCGATTTCACCGGCCTGCTGACCGGCCTCGGCATCGTCGCGGGCCCCGCGCGCCGCCTCGGCGGCACCTTCGCCACGGCGGTGCAGGGAAGGGCCGCGCTCGACCGGGTCTTCATGCTCTTCGACGTGGAGAACACGATCGTCGACGGCGCGCGCACCATCCCCCGGGCCATCGGCCAGGTGCGCTTCGAGGCCGTCTCCTTCGCCTATCCCGACGGCCACCGGGCGCTGGAGCAGGTGGATTTCACCGTCGAGCCGGGCATGAAGACCGCCCTGGTCGGCCGCTCCGGGGCGGGCAAGTCGACGGTCTTCAACCTTCTGCCCCGGCTCTACGATCCGACCGAAGGCCGCATCCTGATCGACGCCATCGACATCCGCGACCTGACGCTCGCGAGCCTGCGCGACCAGATCGCGGTGGTCAGCCAGGAATCGATCCTGCTCTCGGGCACGGTGGCCGAGAACATCGGCTTCGGCCGGCGCGGCGCGGAAAGGGCCGAGATCGAGGCGGCGGCGCAGGCGGCCGCGGCGGACGAATTCATCGCCGCCCTGCCGCGGGGCTACGACACGCGCATCGTCCCGAGCGAGCAGAGCTTCTCCGGCGGCGAGCGCCAGCGGCTCTCGATCGCCCGCGCCATCCTGCGCGACGCGCCGATCCTGCTGCTCGACGAGCCGACCTCCGCCCTCGACGCCGAATCCGAGGCGCAGATCCGCCTCGGCCTCGACCGCCTGGCGCGCGGCCGCACCACGCTGGTGATCGCGCACCGGCTCGCCACCGTGCTCGATTCGGACCTGATTCTGGTCATGGACCGCGGCCGGATCGTCGAGCGGGGCAGCCATGCCGAGCTCATGGCGCTCGAAGGGCTCTATTCGGAGCTCTACGCGCTGCAATTCGCCGCAGCCGCGGGGTGAGCCGTTGCGGCGCGGGCAGCCCGCCCTATCTTCGCCGGGAGGAGGCCCCATGACCACACGCGCGTTTCATGCCCGCGACCGCGCCGTGCTGCGCATCTCCGGGCGCGACGCACGGCCCTTCCTGCAGGGCCTGGTGACCAACGACGTGGCGCGGCTCGACCAAGGCGCGCTCTACGCCGCCCTGCTCACGCCGCAGGGCAAGTATCTCTTCGACTTCTTCCTCGTCCCCGAGGGCGGCGACGTGCTGGTCGAGGTGGCGGCCGGGCGCGCCGCCGCGCTGGCGCAGCGCCTCGGCCTCTACCGGCTGCGCGCCGCCGTCGCGATCGAGGCGACGGCGCTCGGCGTCGTGCTCGGGCAGGGCGCCGCGCCCGAAGGCGCCTTCGCCGATCCCCGCGACGCGCGGCTCGGCTGGCGCGCGATCCTGGCGGATCCGGAGGCCCTGCTCGCCGGGCTCGACCGGCTCGAGCCGGCGGATTACGCGCGGCGGCGCATCGAGCTCGCCGTGCCCGAGACCGGGGCCGAGCTGGTCGCGGAGGACAGCTACATCCTCGAGATGGGCTTCGAGCGCCTCAACGGCGTCGACTTCCGCAAGGGCTGCTACGTCGGGCAGGAGGTGACCGCCCGCATGAAGCACAAGTCCGAGCTGAAAAAGGGCCTCGTCGCGGTGGGCGTCACCGGCGAGGCGCCGCCGCCGGGCACCGAAGTGCTCGCCGGCGAAAGGCCCGCCGGGCGGCTCCTGTCGGTCGCCGGCGACCGCGGGCTGGCGCATCTGCGCTTCGACCGCGCATCGGGGCGCCTCACCGCCGGCGCGGCGGAGATCACACGGATCGAAGCGTCCGGGTGAGCGTCTCGAAGATATTGGCATTGGCGGCCACGACGCTGCCGGTCTCGAAGATGCCCGCGCCCTCGTCGAGCGGCCCGACGAAGCCGCCGGCCTCGCGCACGAGCAGGCAGCCCGCGGCCATGTCCCAGGGATGGATGCCGCGCTCCCAGAAGCCGTCGAACCGCCCCGCGGCCACATAGGCGAGGTCGAGCGCCGCCGCGCCCCAGCGCCGGATGCCGGAGGTCTGGGGATTGAGCGCCGCGATCTCGCGCAGGGATTGCGGCAGGGTCGGGTTCCCGGCGAAGGGCACGCCGGTCGCAAACAGCATGGCGATCATCTCCCGCCGGCCCGAGACCCGGAGCCGGCGGTCGTTCAGCCAGGCGCCGGCGCCCTTCTCGGCCACGAACATCTCGTCCTTGACCGGGTCGTAGATCACGCCCGCCACGATCTCGCCCTTGTGCTCCAGCGCGATCGAGACCGCCCAATGCGGCAGGCCGTGCAGGAAGTTGGTGGTGCCGTC
>NZ_DAIUBO010000127.1:0-10807 GCF_036846665.1 Amaricoccus sp.
GAGTGGCACCGAATTCCTTCAAGAGCGCCCAAAAACCCGAGAGTCGTGTAGTGTGTGCGGGGACGCCTTCGTGGGCTGCCGAGGCCGGGCCTTCGGACAGGGAGACGGCCGCGCCCCGCGCGGCCCGCGGAGCAGGCCCCTGGGCCGAGAAGGCGAGGCGCCGGTGGCGCCTCGCCCGGTCCGGTCGCCCGGAGGCGCAAGCCGCAGGGCGAGGGAGGGGCAGGTGATGTACTGGGTCTTCTGCAAAAGCGCTGAGTGGGGCGCGGCGGTCATGGCACGCTGGTGATGTTTGACGTCACCGGGCCCGTAGGAGGGGCGAGTGCCATGACCGGGAAACAGGGTACGACCAGCGTGATCGACGTGAAAGCGTTGCTGGAAGGGGATGGGGACTATCTGCGCGCGATGGTGCGGGCGGTGGTCGAGGCGACGCTGGAGGCGGAGATGACCGATGCGATCGGCGCCGCGAAGGGCGAGCGGAGCGAGGGGCGGCGCGGCTACCGGGCGGGTTCCTACCCGCGCACGCTGGTCACCCGGGTCGGCAAGCTGGAGCTGCGCGTGCCGAAGGATCGCGACGGCCGCTTCTCGACCGAGCTCGTCGCCCGCTACCAGCGCTCGGAGCAGGCGCTCGTGGCGAGCCTGTCGCGGCGAGCAATGGATCCGGGATGGCGCCGGTCCGTCGTGCCGGGGTCCCGGAGGAGGTGGCCGGCCGTCCCGCGGTCGGGCCCTATGCGAGGATGCGTGCCTTCTGCTCGGCGAATTCCTCGGCGGTCAGGACGCCTGCGCCGTGCAGCTCGGCAAGTTTCTGCAGCCTGGCGATGTCCCCGTCGGACAGGCCGCCCGCAGCCGGCGCCGCCGATGCCGCGCCGGGATCCGCGGTCGCGGCGGCGATGGGCGCGGCCGGCTGTGGGGCCGTGGCCTGCCGGGCGGCGACCTTGCCGGAGACCGCCGTGGCGGTGGCCGATATCACGGCGGTGCGGGCGGCGGTCTGGGCCGCGCGGCCGATCAGGCTGGGCCGTCCGCTTCTGGACCGAAACATGGTCTCCCCTTTCTCAGCTGGATGCGGTCGAGGCGAGCGAGGCGCGCGCCTGCTCGACAACCGCGTGGGGGATGCGCTCCGAGAGGACCAGCCGGCCGCCGGCCGCGCGCACGGCCGAGCCGAATCGGGTGGCCCAGAGATGCTCGACGAGCATGGCCAGCGCGGTGCTGTCAGGCGCGAGCTCATTCCCCAGTTCCTCGAGGTCGGCCTCCGACAGCAGGCCGGGCACCGAGCCCGGAAGCTTTGCAAAGGCCGCCGCCATTTCCGGGCCGAGCTCCTCCGTCTCGCGGATGCAGACCACGCCATTCGGGTCCCTGGAGACGACGGCGAGGTCGACGATCCGAATCATCCCGGTCTCGAGCAGGTCCACGAGGGCCGGTGCGGTGTCGCCGGCGAGGCGGGTCCCGTCGAATCCCAGAACGATGTATTCAATGGGGCCGAGATCGGCCATCACCCTGCTCCCCCGGTTCGATCGCGTCCTGATAGCCCGCAGAGAGGGCTGCCACAAGCGGTCCGAGCTGCGCGTGGAACGGCCGTCGGTCATCAGGAAGAACCGAAGCCTCACCGGCGGGCCGGACGTCCGGTGGTCGCCGGGCCTCGGCAACGGGGCGACGCTTGCCGATGCGCTGGACGCGTGCGTGGGGAGCAGTCCAACGGTCGGTCCGGTTGAACGGATCGGATGGCGACCGACCTGAACCGGCACTTGTGAGACGGCCCGTCTCGCGCCTGTCCGAAGCGTTCATCGCGCTGTAGCAAGAAACCAAGCAGCAACAACAATCGACGCCATGTCCCGCTGCGGGACGCCTCCAAGGCCCGCGCGGCGGGAGCGCGGGGCCGGTCGCCGCGCCGGAGCGGGTTCGAAGTCGGCGGGCCGGGTCGATCGGGCAGTGGTCGTGGCGGCTCGAAGGGAAGGCCTTGCCCGAGTTCCGCTTGGACCATAACAAGGTCGGGGATGAGGCCGTGAAACCGGGGGCAATCCCGGCAGGCCGCTTGGGGGCGGAATACCGGACCGGCCGATCCGGTCATCGTCGGCGCGTTCGACCGAAGTCCTGGAGGTCGTCGCCCTCCCTGGGGGAAGCGCCTGGTACCGGCGATCCGGGATATGGTCGAGTGAAGAGGAGAAACCAGTGACCGATACCGCTTCCCTCGACGCTGCCGCCGCAGCGATGCGCGGCGCGATGCTTCAGACCGTGCGCCCCTCGGCGACCTGGGGCCGGGTGCTGGCCAGCGGCGTCCTCGGCGCGCTGATCGCCGTCTGGCGGCTGATGGGTGCGGGCATGAGCCTGCTGCTGTTCGGCATCTTCATCGGGATCCAGCGGATCGCCGAAGGCGTGGCGATCGCGAGGATGGCCTGGTCCGTCCGACGCGAGACGCCTGCGGCGGCCTGATGTCGCTGGGCGCCCCATCGGAATGACCGGAGATGCCGAGAGCCCGGGCGCGGAAGGCGTCACGACGGCGGGCTCCGGTGGCCCGCTCCTGAGAGCGTTCCTCATGCTCGGGAGCGTGCTCTTTGCAGCGCTCATTCTTCGTCTGGGCCGCGATCTGCTGGCGCCGGCGGCCACGGCGGTCTTCGTCTGGTTCGTGCTCAACGCGATGGCGGACGCCACCCGCGGCCTGCCGGGTGTCGGCGCCCGGCTCCCGCGCTGGGCCACCTTCGCGTTGCCGCTGGCGCTGCTGCTGATGCTGGCGTGGTTCGCCGTCGACGCCACGGTGGCCATGCGGGCGTCGATCGGCGCGGGGGCGGGCGGTTTCGGGGTTGCGTTCGAGCCGCTCGTCGCGTGGATCGCCGATCTCGCGGGGGCGGAGCAGGCGGCGGTCCTTGATGCCATCTCGGGCAGGCTCGGCCTCGAGACGCTGCTCGTGCGGATCGCGGCGGGAGCGGCGGAACTCGTCTCCACCTCCGGCATCGTGCTGATCTATGTCGCATTCCTTCTGGCGGACCAGGCGTTCTTCGGCGACAAGCTCGACATCGTGCTGCGCCATCCCGCACGTCGCGCCGCCGTCAGGGCGCTGCTGAAGCGCGTCGGCGACGGCATTCGTCGCTACATGTTCGTGCTGAGCCTCGCGAGCCTCATGACGGCGACGGCGAGCTACGGCGTGATGCGGCTGGTGGGGCTCGACAACGCCGGCTTCTGGGCGGTCGTGATCTTCCTGCTCAACTTCATCCCGACCATCGGGTCGATCCTGGGGACGATCGTGCCGACGCTGATCGCGCTGCTTCAGTTCCAGGCGCCTGAGCCGGCGTTTGTCGTCCTCCTCGGCGTCGGCGCGTTCCAGGTCGTGATCGGCAACCTGCTGCTGCCGCGGATGTCCGGCGAGGTTCTGAACATCTCGCTCTTCGTCACCATCTTCGCGCTCTTCGCCTGGGGCGCGCTCTGGGGGGCAACCGGGATGTTCCTCGCCATCCCCATGACCGCGGCCCTGATCATCGTGCTCGCCGAGTTCGAGGCGACACGGCCCGCCGCCGTCCTGCTGTCGCGCACCGGCGACGTCTTGCGGCCCGGGGCCGACGCCGGCTGAGAGAGTGCCGCCAGGGTCCGCGGCAGCACATCGGGACAAGCGGCCGCGGTTCGGAACGGCGCTCTGCACGTGGCTCTGCTCGCCGACAATCCGAGGACAATTGCGGCTTGATCGTGCCTTCGAGAAGGGGGCGGATTTTCGCCTTAGGCGGAGCCTCCAATTCGTGCTATGGGCTAAGCCGTGGAAATGGCGTGACGATTTCTCGCCGCGGCGAATGAGTGGTGTCGATGGACGAATATTCGGTTGCCGGGGCGACGGGTGAGCGATTCGCGCCGCCGCGCGGGAGCGGTCCCGCGCTCTGGCTCGAGGTCGGGGCGCGGCGCTTCCCGATCGTCGATCTCGATCGCGACAGCTGCCTGATCGACGCCTCGCCGACCGCGGCGCTGCGGGGCAATGCGGCGATCTTCGAGGGCGAGGAGCAGCTCGCCCAATGCCTGATCATGGTCGCGGCCCCGGAAGGGCGCGGCCAGCGGCTGATCTTCAAGCGGCGCACCGAGGTGTGCGCGATGCCCGCGGTCGATTTCGAGCTCTGACGCCCGCGCCGCGATCCGGCGCGGCGGGGCTCTGGACGCGCCGCGTCGCATGGCGCAGGATCGCCGGCGGCGCGCGAAGGGCGCGGCCGGGGGTTCCGGGAGGCAGCATGGGCCGCACCGTCTATGTGAACGGCGAATTCGTGCCGGAGGGAGAGGCGCGGATCAGCGTCTTCGACCGGGGCTTTCTCTTCGCCGACGGCATCTATGAGGTCACCTCGGTGCTCGAGGGCAGGCTCATCGACTTCCCGGGGCATCTGCGCCGCATGCACCGCTCGCTGGGCGAGCTCGACATGCCGGCGCCGCTCGGCGACGCGGAGCTCGAAGCGCTGCATCGCGCGCTGGTGGCCCGGAACGGGCTCGAGGAGGGCCTCGTCTATCTCCAGATCACCCGCGGCGCGGCCGACCGCGACTTCGCCTGGCCGGCCGAGCCCGAGCCGAGCCTGGTGATGTTCACCCAGGCCCGCGGCCTCGAGGATTCGCTCGCGGGGCGCGAGGGGATCCGGGTCATCGGCGTGCCCGACTTCCGCTGGGGCCGCCGCGACATCAAGACGGTGCAGCTGCTCGCCCCCTCCATGTGCAAGATGATGGCGCGGCGTGCCGGCAAGGACGACGCCTGGATGATCGAGGACGGCCTGGTGACCGAGGGCACCTCGAACAATGCCTGGATCGTCACGGGCGACGGCGCGCTCGTCACCCGCGACCTCTCGAACGCGATCCTGCACGGCATCACCCGTGCCGCCGTGCTCGCCTATGCGCGCGAGGCGCAGATGCGCGTGGAGGAGCGCGCCTTCTCCCTCGACGAGGCCAAGGCGGCCGCGGAGGCCTTCGTCACCGCCGCCTCCTCCTTCGTGACGCCCGTGGTCGAGATCGACGGAACCGCGATCGGTTCCGGAACGCCCGGGCCCGTCACCCGCCGGCTCCGCGAGATCTATCTCTCCGAGAGCCGCAGACAGGCGATCTGATGTCCGGCGAGGCGCCGGACCGGCCGCATCCGGCCGGCGGTGCCGCGCCGCGCTGGGCGGTCATCGGCATCTTCCTCATCCTGCTGATCCACACGCTGGCCTATGCGCGGGCCTTCCTGATGCCGCTGGTGCTGGCGGTGCTGCTGGCGCTGGTGTTCAGCCCGCTGCGCCGCATGCTGGAACGCGCGGGCCTGGGATCGGGGCCGGCGGCCTTGCTGATCGTCGGCGCGCTGCTCGCGGGGCTGGTCGCCGGGATCGCCACGCTGGCGGCCCCTGCGAGCGAATGGATCGACCAGGCCCCGCAGATCGGCCGGCAGATCGAGGAGCGGATGCGTGAGCTTCGCGGCGCGGCGGAAGGCATGCGCGAGGCGGCCGAGCAGGTGGATTCGATCGCCAAGGCCGGGGAGACGCCCAGCGATCCCGAGGTGCAGAAGGTGGTGGTAGAGAACTCGGGCCTCGCCGCCGATCTCGCGCTCTTCGCGCCGGGCATCCTCGCGCAGATCGCCTTCACCTTGATCCTGCTCTTCTTCCTGCTCGCCTCCGGCGACATGTTCTACGAGAAGCTCGTCTATGCGATGCCGACCTTCGGCGACAAGCGCCGCGCCATCCGCATCGCCCACGACATCGAGCGCAAGCTCTCGCGCTATCTCTTCACCATCACCCTGATCAACGTCCTGCTCGGCATCGCCATCGGCGGCGCGATGTGGGCGCTCGGCATGCCCAACCCGCTGCTCTTCGCGGTCATCGGCAGCCTGCTGAACTACATCCCCTTCCTCGGCTCGATGATCGGGGTGCTGATCGCGGTGATCGTGGGCATGATCAGCCTCGACAGTGCCGGCGAGGCGCTGATGGCGGGCGGCGCCTATTTCGTCCTGACCGCGGTGGAAGGCCAGCTGATCACCCCCTGGTTCGTGGGCCGCAGCCTGCAGCTCAACACCGTGGTGGTCTTCGTCTCGGTGACGCTCTGGGCCTGGCTCTGGTCGGTGACCGGCATGCTGCTGGCCACGCCGCTGCTGGTGATGATCCGCACGCTCTGCGAGCATATCCCGGCGCTCGAGAGCTTCGGCAACTTCCTCTCCGCCCGCGGCGTCGAACGGCCGCCCGGGGAGGAGCGATAGCAACGGCCCTCGCCGTCGACTCTCGGTATAGGAGCCACGGGCGTCGGTCGGGCGGAAGGGCGGCACAGATCAGGCGACCGGCTCGACCGCGCCGCCGGCGGCGCGCCAGGCGCGGAAGCCGCCGGGGATATGGGCGACGTTGCGCAGGCCCAGCTCGCCGGCGATCTCCACGGCCAGGGTCGAGCGCTCGCCCACGGCGCAATAGAGCAGGATCCGGCTCGACCGGGCGATCCCGGCCAGCGGTCCGGCGCTGCCGCAATACTGGTCGAACCGCCCGTAGGGCGCGTGGATCGAGCCCGGGATCGCGCCGTCGCGGTGCCGCTCGCCCTCCTCGCGCAGATCGACGAGCTGGATGTCCCCGGCCGGCCAGGCGGCCAGCAATTCGTCCACCTCGATGGCGGGAACCCGGTGCTGGGCGGCGAGCCGCAGGCCGAGCCTGAGGTTCTCCGGCACCGCCACGTCCATCATCGCCGGGTTGGCGAGCTTGAGGTTGTTCATGATCTCGGCATATTCCTCGGCCGAGCGCACCTGGAGCCGGGGGTTGAAGGCGCGTTCCTCCTCGATGGTCGAGACCGTGTCGCCCTTGTAGTCATGGGCCGGGTAGACCAGCGTCCGGTCGGGCAGCTTCAAGAGCCGGTCGAAGAGCGAATGGTACTGGTCGTAGGGGTCGCCGTTCTGGAAATCCGTGCGGCCGGTGCCGCGGATCAGGAGCGTATCGCCGGTGAAGACCCTGTCCTCCATCAGGAAGCTGTAGCTCTCGGAGGTATGGCCGGGGGTGTGGAGCGCGGTGAGGCTCAGCCCCTCGATGGTCAGGGCGTCGTTGTCGCGTACCCGGAGCGAGACCACGTCCGCAGGCGATTGCTCGCCCATGACGGTGGTGCAGCGGGTCGCGTCGCGCAGGCGGCCCATGGCGCTGATATGGTCGGCGTGGATATGGGTGTCCACCACCTTGACCAGCCGAAGGTCGAGCTCCTCCAGCAGCTTGAGATAGCGCTCGGTCTGCTCGAAGACCGGGTCGATCAGCAACGCCTCGCCGCCGTGCCGGCTGGCGAGCAGGTAAGTGTAGGTGCAGGACGTCCTGTCGAAGAGCTGCCTGAAGAGCATGTCGGCCTCCGGTCGGAAGCCGCCAGTCTAGCATATCCCGCGTCGGGGCGCCGAGGGATCAGGCGTCGGGCGATTCCAGCAGGCGGCGGGCGATCACCTGGGCCTGGATCTCGGCGGCACCCTCGAAGATCGACAGGATCCGCGCGTCGCAGAGCACCCGGCTGATGGGATATTCCAGCGCGAAGCCGTTGCCGCCGTGGATCTGCAGCCCGTTGTCGGCGGCGGCCCAGGCGACGCGCGCGGCCAGCAGCTTGGCCATGCCGGCCTCGAGGTCGCAGCGCCTTCCCCCGTCCTTCTCGCGCGCGGCGTGATAGGTCAGCTGGCGGGCGATCATGATCTCCACCGCCATCATCGCGAGCTTGCCGTGGACCCGCGGGAAGGCGATCAGCGGCTTGCCGAACTGCTTGCGGTCGCGCGCATAGGCCAGCGCCAGTTCCAGCGCCGATTGCGCCACGCCGATGGCGCGGGCGGCGGTCTGGATGCGCGCGCTCTCGAAGGTGCGCATCAGCTGCCGGAACCCCTGGCCCTCGATGCCGCCGAGCAGTCCCGAGGCCGGCACCCGGAAGCCGTCGAAACCGAGCTCGTATTCCTTCATGCCGCGGTAGCCGAGCACCTCGATCTCGCCACCGGTCATGCCGGAGGCGGGGAAGGGGTCGGTCGCGGTTCCGCGCGGCTTGGGCGCGATCAGCATCGAGAGGCCGGTGTGGTCGGAGGTCGCGGGGTCGGTGCGCACCAGCATGGTCATCACGTCGGCGCGGGCGGCGTGCGTGATCCAGGTCTTGTTGCCGGTGACGACGTAATCCTCGCCGTCGCGGGCGGCGCGGCTGCGCAGGGATCCGAGGTCGGAGCCGGTGTCGGGCTCGGTGAAGACGGCGGTGGGCAGGACCTCGGCCGAGGCGATCTTCGGCAGCCATTCCGCCTTCTGCGCCTCGGTACCGCCGCCGAGGATCAGTTCGGCCGCGATCTCGGAGCGGGTGCCGAGCGAGCCGACGCCGATATAGCCGCGGCTGAGTTCCTCGGAGACGACGCACATGGCGGTCTTCGACATGCCCGCGCCGCCGTATTCCTCGGGGATCGTCAGGCCGAAGACGCCGAGCTCGCCCATCTCGGTGACGATCTCGATCGGGATCAGCTCGTCGCGCAGGTGCCAGCCATGGGCGTGGGGGACGACCTTCTCCTCGGCGAAGCGGCGGAACATGTCGCGGACCATCTCGTCCTCGTCGCCGAGGCCGGTGGCGCCGAAGCTGGCGGCCCCCTCCCGGGCCTCCATCAGCGCGACGAGCCGCGCCCGGGCCGCGTCGGAATTGCCGGTGCGCATCAGCCCGGCAACCGCCGGCGGCGGCAGGAGATCTTCCGCATCGAGGCCGAGGTCGGCGGGGCGGGCGATCTCGCCCTGGGACATGGGGATGCCGCCGGCGATCTGGGCGAGATACTCCCCGAAGCCGATCTGCAGGATCAGCTGCTCCATCTCGCCGAACCGGTCCTCCGCCGCGAGCCGCTCGGCCCAGCCCTGGAGCTGGACGAGACCCTCGGCACAGGTGGCGAGCCAGGCCAGCGCATGGGCCGCGCTCTGATGCGCCTCGAGCGCCGCGCCGGATACCCGACCGCCACCGCCGAGGCGGGCGCGGAGCCGCGACCGCGCCAGGTCGAGCAGGGCGCGGCCGTGCCCGCAGGCCTGCCGCGTCGTGTCGAGAAGCCCCGGGAGGAGGGGCCCCTCGGGAATGGCGGCTCGTTCGGCCTGGATCATGGGTCTGCCTCGCGCCCTGGCGACGCTGCCGCTTGTGCAGCGCGGAATCGAATGTTGCGACTGCTCAGAGGCTAGGGCCGTTGCGGCCGGGGGTCAATCGCCCGGCGCGCCGGCGGCTTGCACAGGGGCGGCGGCCCTGTCATGAGCGGCCGGCGGCGCGGAAAGGCGGAACATGGCGGGTCTTGGCGGTTTCGTGGCCGAATTCGGCTGGCTGGCCGTGCTCGGGGCGGTGCTGGGGTTTCTGACGGGGGGCTTCGTCAAGGGGGTCGTCGGCTTCGCCCTGCCGATGGTCGCCCTGAGCGTCAACGGATCCTTCCTGCCCTACGAGGTGGCGGTCGCGCTGCTGATCGTGCCGACCCTGGTCTCCAACACCTTCCAGTCGCTGCGCAACGGCGCCATGGCCGCCTGGGGCAGTCTCAAGGAGTTCTGGCGGCTGAACCTGGTTCTGGTCGTGACGATCGGCATTTCGGCGCAGCTGGTGGTGCGGCTGCCGGAGGCCTGGCTCTTCGGGGTGCTCGGGGTCTTCATCACCGCCTTCGGGCTGAGCCAGCTCGGGGGGCTGCGGCTGCGCTTCTCGGGGCGGAACCGGGGCCGGGTGGAGACGGCCGTGGCGCTGGTCGGCGGGGTCTTCGGCGGCCTCTCGGGCATCTGGGGGCCGCCGGTGGTGATGTATCTGCTGGCCTCCGGGGTGCCCAAGGTCGCCATGGTGCGGGCGCAGTCCCTGAGCTTCCTGCTCGGCTCGATCGTGCTGATCGGCGCGCATCTTCGCTCCGGGGTGCTGAACGCGCAGACCCTGCCGGCATCGGCCTGGCTGGTGCTGCCGACCATGGCGGCGATGTTCGCCGGCTACCTGGTGCAGGATCGGCTGGACCAGGAGAAGTTCCGCAAGGCTACGCTGGCGGTGCTGATCATCGCCGGTCTGAACCTGCTGCGCCGCGCCGTATTCGGCTGAGCGCGGCGCTTGCCCTCGCCCGGGCTTTGCGCAATGCAGCACCGGGCGGCTTGCGGCCGCCGCGCAGAGGGACCGGGGTGGCAGCATGATCCTCGAACGGGCCGGCACGGCCATCGCGATGGCCGCCTTCGGGTTGGTTTCCCTCGCCGGCATCTGGATGCGGCCGCTGCTGCCGGTGGACGAGACGCGCTATCTCGCCGTCGCCTGGGAGATGCATCTCGGCGGCGACTGGCTGGTGCCGCATCTCAACGGCGCGATCTATTCCCACAAGCCGCCGCTGCTCTTCTGGCTGATCGACCTGACCTGGGCGGCCTTCGGCGTGTCGGAGACCGCCGCGCGGCTGGTCGGGCCCGCCTTCGGCATGGCGACCATCGCGGGCACCGCGGTCCTCGCGCGGCGGCTCTGGCCGGGCGAGCCGGGGATCGGCGGCCGGGCGGCGCTGGTGCTGGCGGGCTTCGGTTTCTTCGCGATCTACGCCGGGCTGACGATGTTCGACGGGCTGCTGGCCTTCGCGGTGCTGCTCGGGGTGCTGGTGCTGGTCGTCTCGGGCGGGTCGCGGCGCGGCTGGATCGGCTTCGGCGCTGCTCTGGCGCTGGGCGGCTTCGCCAAGGGTCCGGTGATCCTGGTGCATCTGCTGCCGGTGGCGCTCTCCATGCCTCTCTGGGCCGGGACGCGGCCGGGGCCGATGCTGGGCGGGCTCGGCCACTCGCTCGCGGTCGGGCTCCTGCTGATCGGGCTCTGGCTGGTGCCGGCGCTGCTGGCCGGCGGAGCGGAATACCGCGAGGCGGTGCTCTGGACCCAGAGCGCGGGCCGGATCTCCGGCTCCTTCGGGCAC
>NZ_DAIUBO010000128.1:0-10656 GCF_036846665.1 Amaricoccus sp.
GCGCCGAGACGATGCGCGCCGCGGGCGAGAGCGGCACGATGTCGCCGTAGCCGAGCGTGGTCATGGTCACCAGGCTGAAGTAGCGCAGCTGCACCCCGACGTTTGCACCGCCGCCCAGCGCGAAGGCTTCCGGGTCGGAGACCGCGATCGCGGCATAGAGATAGGACCAGGCGACCGCGATCAGGAAATAGCCGAACATGGTCCCCATGAGGGCGTCGGGGCTGGTGTCGGAGGTGCCGAGGAGTTCGGCGAAGGTGGCCCAGATCGCGGCGGCGAGCACGAGCAGGGTGACGACCAGGGTCACGGCGCCGGGCACGAGATCCGGGGCCAGCAGCCGCGTGAACTCGGTCGCGAGCCAGAGGAGGAGCAGGACCGCCATGGCCCGGGCGCTGCGCCGGGTGTGGCGCCCGGTATGGACGGCGCCGCCGAGGATCAGGACGAAGAGCAGGGCGGCCAGCAGGCGCACCGGCAGCGCGCTGCCGAGAAGCGGCTCGGCGAGGATGGCGCCGATCACGAGGACCAGCAGCAGGCTCCACCGCCGGCGCCCCAGGAGGCGGAGATAGGCCCGGACGAGCCGCACCGCGACCGGGCCTCAGGGACGCCGCGCCGGGCGTCCGGGCGGTCTCATGGGGCGCCCTCCGCGAGGGGCGGGGCCGCGCTTCGCGGTGCCGGCGCGTGGATCCCGGCATATTGCCGCTTGACGATCTCGCGCCCGGCCTGGACCGCGACGTAGAGGACCGGGGTCAGCAGGACCCCGAGCGTGCTGGCGAAGAGCATGCCGCCGAAGACGGTGATGCCGATCGCCTGCTGGCTGGCCGCGCCGGCCGAGGAGGCGAGCATCAGCGGCACCACCCCGAGCAGGAAGGAGAGCGCCGTCATCATCACCGCCCGGAAGCGCAGCCGCGCGGCGGTCACGCCGGCATCGTAGATCGACCGGCCGCCCGCCCGCTCCTGCATGGCGAATTCCACGATCAGGATGGCGTTCTTCGCGGCGAGGCCGACGAGCATGACCATGCCGATCTGGGTGTAGAGGTTCACGTCCCGCCCCGCGAGGATGGTCGCGACATAGGCGCCGAGCAGCGCGACCGTCACCGTCATCAGGATGGCGAGCGGCATGGTCCAGCTCTCGTATTGCGCCACCAGGAAGAGATAGGCGAAGAGCACCGAGAGCAGGAGGATCACCACGACGATATTGCCCGCCTCGAGCTCCTGGGCCGCCGTTCCGGTCCATTCGAAGGCATAGCCCGGCGGCAGGGCCTGGGCCGCGACCTCCTGCATCGCGGCGATGACCTGGCCGGTCGAATGGCCCGGCGCGGGATCGGCGGTGACGGCCCCCGCGCGGTAGAGGTTGAAGCGCACGAGGTTCATCGGCCCGAGGATGTTCTCCACCGTGACGAGCGTGCTGAGCGGCACCATCTCGCCGCCGCGCGAGCGCACGTGGAGCCGGCCGATGTCCTCGGGCCTCTCGCGGTAAGCCCCCTCCGCCTGGATCACCACCCGGTAGACCCGGCCGAACCGGTTGAAGTCGTTGACGTAGAAGGAGCCGAGATAGGCCTGGAGCGTGAGGAAGACGTCCGAGACGTCGACATCGAGCGCCTTGGCCTTCTCCCGGTCGAGATCGACGAAGAGCTGCGGCACATTGGCGCGGAAGGTCGTGTAGACCCGCCCGATCTCGGGGCGCTGGTTCGCGGCGAAGATCAGCGAGCCGAGCGCGGCCGAGAGATCCTGCGGCGTGCCGCCGCCGGTCTGCTGCACCTTCATCTCGACGCCGCCGGTGCCGCCGAGGCCCGGGATCGGCGGCGGGGAGAAGGTGATCAGCGAGGCCGCGGGGATCGCGTTGAGCTGCGCCTGGACCCGCGCGCGGATCGCCTCGGCGTGGAGCTCCGCCGCCTGCCGCTCCGCCCAAGGCTCGAGTGCCACGGCGATGAAGGCCATGTTCGTCGCGGCGCCGCCGCTCAGCACGCCGAAGCCGTTGACGGTGACGTAGTCGCGCACGCCGGGCGTCTCGGCGAGGATCGCCTCGACCTTCCGGCTGACCTCCTCGGTGCGGTTCAGCGAGGCCGCGTCGGGCAGCTGCACGTCGATGGCGAAGACCCCCTGATCCTCGGTCGGCAGGAAGCCGGTCGGGGCCGCCCGCGACAGGATCACGATGGCCGCGAGCGTCGCCCCCACGGCGAGCAGCCCGAAGGCCGAGGCCCGGGCCAGCCGGGCGACCACCGCCACATAGCCGTTCCGCGACGCGCCGATCGCCTTCTCGAAGATCGCGAGCAGGCCGCGGGGCGGGCCGGAGCGGGGCCGGAGCAGCAGGCTGCAGAGCGCCGGGGAGAGCGTGAGCGCATTGATCGAGGAGATGACGACGGCGGTGGAGATCGTCACCGCGAACTGGCTGTAGAGCCGGCCGGTGATCCCCGGCATGAAGGTGACCGGCACGAAGACCGCGAGCAGGACGAGCGTGGTGGCGATGACCGGGGTGGTGATCTCGCGCATGGCCTGCCGCGTCGCCTCCCTGGGCGCGAGCCCCTCGGCGATGAGCTTCTCGGTATTCTCCACCACGACGATCGCATCGTCGACGACGATGCCGATGGCAAGCACCAGCGCGAAGAGCGTCACGGTGTTGAGCGACATGCCGAGCCCGAGCAGCACCGCGAAGGTGCCGATCAGCGAGACGGGAATCGCGACCGCCGGCACGATCGTGGCCCGCACGCTGCCGAGAAAGACGAAGACGACGAGGATCACCAGCACCAGCGCCAGCAACAGGGTCTCGACCACGTCGTTGATCGAGCTCTCGATGAAGTCGGTGGTGTCGTAGGTGACGGAATAGGTCACGTCGTCGGGCATGAGGCCGCTCAGCCGCTCCATCTCGGCGATCACGCCATCGGAGACCGCCAGCGCATTGGCGCCGGGCGTCTGGTAGACCGCGAGCACCGCCGCCGGCTGGCCGAGGAAGGCGCCGGAGAAGCTGTAGATCTGCGAGCCGAGCTCCACCCTCGCCACGTCGCCCACGGTCACCTGGGCGCCGCTCTCGCCGCTCCGCAGCACGATCTGCCGGAACTCCTCCGGGTCGGAGAGCCGGCCCTTCGCCTTCACGGTATACTGGAACTGCTGGTCGGGTGCCGCCGGCGGTGCCCCGATCTGCCCGGCGGGCACGATCGCGTTCTGGTCCTGGATCGCGGCGATGAAATCCGCGGGCGTCAGGCCGAGGCTCGCCAGCCGGTCGGGGTCGAGCCAGACGCGCATGCCGTATTGCAGGTCCGTGAGCACGTCGGCGCTGCCGACGCCCGGCACCCGCGCGAGCACGTCGCGGATGTTGATCGAGGCGTAGTTCGACAGGAAGAGCTCGTCATAGGTGCCCTTCGGCGAGAAGAGCGTCACGATCATCAGCATGTTCGTGCTGGACTTCTGCGTCTCGACCCCGGAGCGGATCACCTCCTCCGGCAGCTGGCTCGTGGCCTGGGCGACGCGGTTCTGCACGTTGACCGTGGCGATGTCGGAATCCGTGCCCACGTCGAAGGTGACGGCGAGCTTGTAGCTGCCGCTGTCGGAGCTGGTCGAATCCATGTAGAGCATGTCCTCGACCCCGTTCACCTGCGCCTCGATCGGCGCGGCGACCGTCTCCTCGAGCGTCTCCGCGCTCGCGCCGGTGAAGCTCGCCGAGACCTGCACCACCGGCGGGGTGATCTCGGGAAACTGCTCGACCGGCAGCACCAGATAGGCGATGCCGCCCAGAATGGTCAGGAAGATCGAGATGACGAGGGCGAATTTCGGGCGGTCGATGAAGAAGGACACGGGTCGTCAGCCTTCCCGGGGCGCGGCGGGCACCGCATTGACCGGCACGCCCGGGCGCACGCGCTGGAGACCCTCGACGATGACGCTCTCGCCTTCCTGGAGCCCCTCCGCCACCACGACGTCCGAGCCGACCTGCTTGCCGAGCTCGACATGGCGCTGCTCGACCAGACCGTCCTCCCCGACCACCAGCACGAAGGGGCCGCGCTGGTCCCGCTGCACCGAGGCCTGGGGGACGACCAGCCGGACCTCCGCTTCCTCGCTGCCCACCTCGACCGTGACGAAGGTGCCCGGCCAGAGCAGCCCGCGCGCATTCTCGAAGCGCGCCCGCAGCCCGATCGTCCCGGTCCTGGGATCGACGCGGTTGTCGACGAAGGCGATCGCGCCGGGCTCCGGGTAGCTCTCGTCGTTCGGCAGGATGATCCTGACCGGCGGGCTGCGCTCGGGGTCGACGTTGCCGCGCAGATCCTCGGCGCCCGATTCGTCGAGGATCGAGAGGAACTGGGCCTCGCCGAGCGAAAACGCCACGTAGATCGGCGAGATCCGGGTGAGGTTCGCCAGGGGCCCGGTCGCGGGGCCGACGACGGCGCCCTCGCTCGAGGCGATGCGCCCGATCCGCCCGGCGAAGGGCGCGGTGATCCGCGTGTAGCCGAGGCGCAGCTCGGCCTGCCGCCTGTCGGCCTCGGCCGCCTGGAGGCGGGCCTGGGCCGCATCGCGCTGGGCGAAGGCGGTGTCGTATTGCGCCTGGGGGATGGTCTCGCGGGCGAGCAGCTCCCGCGCACGGTCGAGCTCCACCGCCGCGAGGGCGAGATCGGCGCCGGCCTGGGCGACCCCCGCCTCCGCCTTGGCGACCGCCGCCTCGTAGGGCTCGGGTTCGATGAGAAAGAGCTCCGCGCCCTGGTCGACGTAGCTGCCGTCCTGCGCGCCCCGACGCTCGAGGAAGCCCTCCACCCTGGCGGTGAGGTCGATCGTGTCGATCGCCTCCACGCGACCGATGAAATCGGCGGTGTCGAGGATCTCCCGCCGGGCGACCCCGGCGACCTGGACCGATGGCGCCTCGGCGCCGGCACCGCCCCTCTCGTCCTCGTCCGAGCCGTCGCAACCGGCGAGAAAGGCAAGCGATGCCAGGGCGCAGACCAGGACCGTTTGCCGCATTCCACTCTCCAGCCATCTCCGCGAGCGTGGTCATCCTAGCCCGGGCCCGGTCCGCGGCGAAACCTCTTTCGCCGGGCGAGGCGGGGGGCGGGCTTGCGGAGGCGCGTTCCCTGCCCGCGATGCGCGGGGCCGACCCCGGCCGGCCCGCGGCGGTTCGGCAGGGCTCCGCCCGTCGCCCGTCGCGCGAGGCCGCAGCCCGGGCGGCGGTCCTTTAGCGGTTGATTTGGGCGCGCGGATTGTCCAGCCTTGCCGATGCAGTCGATCAGGGGAGGGCGCATGTATCGGGTCTGGAGATTTGTCGCCGAGTATTCGGCACTATTGATTCTCGGCGCGCTCGCGGGCCTGGTGTGGGCGAACACCGATGCCGCGAGCTATCACGCCTTCGTCGAGTTCCCGCTGCTCGAGGGCGGCCCGATCGGGCATCTGCACATCGATGCCGAAGGCCACGCCCATCGCACGCTCACCGTGCATTACCTCATCAACGACGTGCTCATGGCCCTGTTCTTCGCGATCGCCGGCAAGGAGGTCTGGGAGGCGGTGGCGCTGAGGAACGGCTCGCTGCGCGGCCGCAAGGCGATGACGCCGCTGATCGCCACCGCCGGCGGCATGGTCGGACCCGCCGCGGTCTATCTGCTCGGCGCGGCGCTGGTCGGCAAGTTCTGGGTTCTGGCGAACGGCTGGGCGATCCCGACCGCCACCGACATCGCCTTCTCCTACCTGGTCGGACGGCTGGTGTTCGGGGCCGGGCATCCCGCGGTGATGTTCCTGCTGCTGCTCGCCATCGCCGACGACGCGGGCGGGCTTTTCATCCTCGCGATCTTCTATCCGCAGGGCGAGCTGCAGCCGGCCTGGCTGCTGCTGTCCTTCGGGGGCGCGCTCCTGATCTATCTGCTGGCGAACAGGTTGCCGCGGACCATGGACAGCCGGCACGATCATCGGCCGCACAGCACCTTCGCCCATACCCGGCTGGACTTCTGGCCCTATGCCCTGGGCGGCGCGCTGAGCTGGTACGGCTTCCAGCAGGCGGGGATCCACCCGGCCCTCGGACTTTTGCCGATCATCCCGGCGATCCCGCATGCCGATATCGACTTCGGCCTCTATTCGGCGGAGGAGACGGGCCAGCACGACCTGCTGAACCGGATCGAGCACATGCTGAAGAACCCGGTCGAGATCATCCTGTTCTTCTTCGGGCTGGCGAATGCCGGCGTCGAGTTCTCGGCGATGGGCGAGGCGACCTGGCTGGTGCTGGCCGGGCTGATCATCGGCAAGCCGCTCGGCATCGCCCTCTTCGGCTGGTTCGCGGCCGAGAAGCTGAAGCTCGGCCTGCCCGAAGGCATGCGCATCAGCGATCTGGTGGTGATCGGCTGCGTCGCCGCGATCGGCTTCACCGTCGCGCTCTTCGTCGCCGGCGTCGCCTTCCCGCCGGGTCCGGTGCAGGACGCCGCCAAGATGGGCGCGCTCTTCTCCTTCGGCGCCGCGGCGATCGCCATCGCGGTCGGCCGGATCATGCGGGTGGAACGCCGGCACATGGTGGTCGCGGAGTGACGGCCGCGGCCGCCTGCACCGCCGGCGTGCCGCATCATAGGAGGGCGGCTGGCCGCCCTCCGGCGCGGGGCGGCCGCACCTGCATGCACGGCCCCGCCGCCTGAGGCTCCGGGCGCTTCCCGCGGCGGCGGGCGGCGCCCGGTCACGGCTTGCGCGGGCCGGCGCGATCCGGCAGGCTGCGGCGCGAGGTTCAAGGGGAGATGCCGAACATGCGTAGTCGCGCCGCCGTGGCTTTCGAGGCCGGGAAGCCGCTGGAGATCGTCGACGTGGATCTCGACGGGCCCAAGGCCGGCGAGGTGATGGTCGAGATCAAGGCCACCGGCATCTGCCATACCGACGAGTTCACGCTCTCGGGCGCCGACCCCGAGGGGCTCTTTCCCGCGATCCTCGGCCACGAGGGCGCCGGCGTGGTGGTCGAGGTGGGCGAGGGCGTCACCTCGGTGCGGAAGGGCGATCACGTGATCCCGCTCTACACCCCGGAATGCCGGGAATGCCCCTCCTGCCTCAGCCGCAAGACCAATCTCTGCACCGCGATCCGCGCCACCCAGGGGCAGGGGCTGATGCCGGACGGCACCTCGCGCTTCTCGCTCGACGGCAAGCCGCTCTTCCACTACATGGGCTGCTCGACCTTCTCGAACTTCACCGTGCTGCCCGAGATCGCCGTGGCGAAGGTGCGCGAGGACGCGCCCTTCGACAAGATCTGCTACGTCGGCTGCGGGGTGACCACCGGCGTGGGCGCGGTGATCAACACCGCCAAGGTCGAGATCGGCTCGACCGCGGTGGTCTTCGGCCTGGGCGGCATCGGGCTCAACGTGATCCAGGGGCTGAAGCTCGCCGGCGCCGACATGATCATCGGCGTCGATCTCAACAATTCCAAGAAGGAATGGGGCGAGCGCTTCGGGATGACGCATTTCGTCAACCCCGCCGAGGCGGGCGAGGACATCGTCCCCCATATCGTCAATCTCACCAAGCGCGGCGCCGACCAGATCGGCGGGGCGGACTACACCTTCGATTGCACCGGAAACGTCAAGGTGATGCGGCAGGCGCTGGAATGCGCCCATCGCGGCTGGGGCGTCTCGGTGGTGATCGGGGTCGCGCCCGCGGGCGCCGAGATCGCCACCCGGCCGTTCCAGCTGGTCACGGGCCGGGTCTGGAAGGGCACCGCCTTCGGCGGCGCGCGGGGGCGGACCGACGTGCCCAGGATCGTCGACTGGTACATGGACAAGAAGATCCAGATCGACCCGATGATCACCCATATCCTCGCGCTCGAGGACATCAACCGCGGCTTCGACCTGATGCATTCGGGGGAATCGATCCGGAGCGTGGTGGTCTACTGAGCGACCGGCCGCCGGGCGGGGCTGACGACCCGTCCTCATGGGGACGGAGCGCAATGCGCTGATTTGATTGGGGAAAAGCGTTAGCGGCCCTGCGGACGCGCTTGGGCCGGCCGCCGGGATGCTCCGGGCGCGCGGCCCTTTCCCGCCGCGGGCGCCACGGAATGCTTCTGCCGGAGGGGCCGTCGCTACGCCGTCATTCCGCCGCGGGACCGCCCGCTCCCGCGCCCAGATCCGCCGGATCGAAGGCGTAATGCGCGCCGCAGAACTGGCAATCGGCGGTCACCACACCTTCGGGCGTCGTCATGGCGGCGATCTCCTCGGCGGAGCATTCGGCGAGGCTCATCACCACCTTCCCCGGCGAACAGGTGCAGCCGAACTGCACCGGCTGGGGGGCGAAGACGCGCGGCGCCTCCTCGTGGAAGAGCCGCAGCAGCAGCCCGTCGGAGCCCACATGCGGCCCCATCAGCTCGACCTCCTCGGCCGTCTCGAGCAGCGTCACCGCGCGGTTCCAGTTCTCGGCATCCGCGCCATCGAGCACGTCCTGCGCCGCCAGGAGCCCGTCGAAGCCGCTGGCCCCCCGGTCGGCGACGGGCGATGCCTTCGGCATGTGCTGGAGCATCACCCCGCCGCCGCGCCAATGCGCCGCCTCGCCGGGCTCGCGCGCCTCCGCCATGGCGAGCGCGAAACGCGTCGGCAGCTGCTCGGACTGGGCGAAATAGGTCTCGGCGCAATGCGCCAGCGAATGCCCGGCCACCGGCGTGATGCCCTGATAGGGGCTGGTGCCCGGTCCCTGGTCGATCAGGATCGCGAAGAGCCCCTCGCCGATCAGGTCGAAGGGGCGCACTCCTTCCGCCGCCATTCCCTCGGCATCGTAGCCGGCATAGGCCCGCAGGCGCGCCGGCTCGCCCTCGGCGGAAGGCCCGAAATAATCGGTGGCGATCAGCCGGATCGGCCCCTGCCCGCGCACCTGCAGGCTGAGCTTCCAGCGCAGCTTGATGGTCTGGCCGATCAGCGCGGTCAGGAGTGCGGCCTCGGCCACCAGCGCCGCGACCGGCCGCGGATAGTCGTGCTGGGCGAGGATCGTCTCAAGCGTCGCATCGAGCCGCGCGACCCGCCCGCGGATATCCGCGAAATCGAGCTGGAAGGGCAGGATCGTGTCGTCCCAGGCGATGCGGGCGGCCAGGCTCATGGTGTCTCCGGGGTTTGCAGTCCCTCCAGATAGGATCTCCCCGCCCGGACTGCAAACGCCAGGACCAGCCTCCGGCCTTCCCAATCCGACCGGCGGCGGTCTAGGGTCCGGCCATGCGACGTTTCGGCGAACCGGTGCTGCCGGGCCAGACCTACCGGACCCGCCCGGGCGCCTATGCGGTCATCCGCGAGGGCGGGGACGTGCTGGTCACCGAGCAGGCCGAGCCTCAACCTGAGCTCCAGCTTCCCGGCGGCGGCATCGATCCCGGCGAGAGCCCGCTGCCCGCGCTGCATCGCGAATGCCTTGAGGAAACCGGCTGGCGCATCCGGGTGTTGCGCCGCCTCGGTGCGTTCCAGCGCTACACCTACATGCCGGAATACGATCTCTGGGCGCGGAAGATCTGCCATGTCTATCTCGCCCGCCCGGTGCTGCGCCTCGGCGACCCGCAGGAGCCCGGCCACCGCGCGCTCTGGATGCCGGTCGCCGCGGCGGCGGCCCTGCTCGCCAATCCCGGCGACCGGCATTTCGTCGCCCGGTCCTGAGCCCGGCGCTCATGTCGACGCGCGCAGCGCCCGCTCCAGCGCCTCGAGGAAGCGCGAGCGATCCGCCGCGGCGAAGGGCCTGCCGCCCCCCTTGCGGAACGGATCGGCGGCGCGCAGGTCGGCCATCAGGTCGCGCAGCGCGAGCCGCGCGCCGATATTGGCGGGCGTGAAGGCCTGGCCGTCGGGCGCCAGCACCCGCGCGCCGGCCTCAACGCAGCGCGCGGCGAGCGGCACGTCGGCGGTCACGCAGACATCGCCCGGCCCGATGCGCGCGGCGATCCACTTGTCCGCCGCATCCGCGCCTTCCGTCACCACCACGATGGAGACCAGCGGATGCGCGCTCGGGCGCAACCCGCCGTCGGTCACGAAGGTCACCTTCACGCCGTGGCGCTCGGCGACCTTCACCGTCTCGGCGCGCACCGGGCAGGCGTCCGCATCGACGAAGATCACGCGAAGAGCGCCTCGGCATGGAAGGCGACATGGTCGGCCATGAAGCTCGCCACGAAGAAATAGCTGTGGTCGTAGCCCCGCTGCAGGCGGATGGTCGCCGCCTGGCGCCGCTCGGCCACCGCCGCCATCAGCGCGCCGGGCATCAGCTTGTCGAGGAACTGGTCCTCCGTGCCCTGGTCGATCAGCAGATGCCCCTTCCAGCCCCGCTGGCGCAGGAGCAGGCTCGCGTCATGGGCCGCCCAGCGTGCCTCGTCCGCCCCGAGATAGGCCGCGAACTGGCGCCGCCCCCAGTCCGAGGCCGTGGGATGGGCGATCGGCGCGAAGGCCGAGACCGAGCGGAACCGGTCGGGCAGGCTCAGCGCCACGGTCAGCGCCCCGTGCCCGCCCATGGAATGGCCGGTGATCCCCTGCGCGCCTTCCGCCAACGGGAATGCGTCGAAGACGAGGCCCGGCAGTTCCTCGGTCACGTAGCGCCACATGGCGAAATGCGGCGCCCAGGGCGCCACGGTGGCGTCCAGATAGAACCCCGCGCCCTGGCCGAGATCGAAGCCCGCGTCGTCGGCCACCCCGGCCCCGCGCGGCGAGGTGTCGGGAAAGATCCCCGCGATCCCCGCCTGCGACGCCCAGGCCTGCGCGCCGGACTTCAGCATGGCGT
>NZ_DAIUBO010000129.1:0-10576 GCF_036846665.1 Amaricoccus sp.
GGCGTTCCGGGCGCGCCACGTGGTGGGGGTGCTCGCGGGGGATCTCGCGCCCCCGCCGATCGGAGAAGCCGGGTGAGCCTGCACGAGGCCACCACGCCGGCCTTCAGGGCCAATGCCCGCGCGGCGCTCGACAATGCCAATCTGCAGGCGGCACTCCGCGGCAGCCGCGGCAATTTCATCACCAAGCGCGCGAAGGGGCGCGAGGACCTGCCCGAATTCGACGCGCTGCGCGACCGCGCGCGGGACATCAAGGACCACGTGCTCGCCCATCTCGACCTCCATCTCGAGGCCTACGAGGCGCAGGTGATCGCCAGCGGCGGCCATGTGCATTGGGCCGAGACCGCCGAGGAGGCGCGGGCGATCGTGCTCGATCTCTGCCGGAAGGCGGGGGCGAAGGCGGTCAACAAGGGCAAGACGATGATCTCCGAGGAATGCGGGATCAACGACTTCCTGAGCGCGAACGGCATCGCGCCGGTGGAGACCGACCTCGGCGAATACATCATCCAGCTTCGCGGCGAGGTGCCGAGCCACATCATCGCGCCGGCGGTGCATGTCACCGTGCCCGAGATCGAGGCCGCCTTCCGCAAGGCGCATGCCCATCTCGACCCCGACCGGGACCTCAGCGACCTCGCCGCGCTCCAGGCCGAGGCGCGGGGCGTCTTGCGCGCGAAGTATTTCCAGGCCGAGGTCGGCATCACCGGCGCCAACATGCTCATCGCCGAGACCGGGCATTCGGTGATCGTCACCAACGAGGGCAACGGCGACCTCACCCAGTCGCTGCCGCGCATGCATATCGTCATGGCGAGCCTCGAGAAGATCGTGCCGACGCTCGAGGACGCCGCGACGATCCTGCGCATCCTCGGCCGCTCCGCGACCGGGCAGGAGATGAGCGTCTACACCACCTTCTCCCGCGGCCCGCGCCGGCCGGGGGATCCGGACGGTCCCGAGGAATACCACGTCGTGCTGCTCGACAACGGAAGGTCGAACATGCTGGCGACGCCCTTCCAGGACATGCTGCGCTGCATCCGCTGCGGCGCCTGCATGAACCATTGCCCAGTCTATCAGGCGGTGGGCGGCCATGCCTATGGCTGGGTCTATCCCGGACCCATGGGCGCGGTGCTGACCCCGAGCCTGATCGGGGTGGAGCAGGGGGGGCAATTGCCCAATGCCTCGAGCTTCTGTGGCCGCTGCGAGGAGGTCTGCCCGGTGCGCATCCCGCTGCCCGGCATGATGCGCTCCTGGCGCGAGCGCGAATTCGAGAAGCGCCTGACCCCGGCCGCCATGCGCCGCGGGCTCGGCCTCTGGGCCTTCGCGGCGCGCCGCCCCCGGCTCTACCGGATCGCGGCGCGGCTCGGCGCGGGCCTCCTGTCCCGCCTCGGCGGGAAGTCGGGCCGGATCGCGTCGCTGCCCTTCGCCCGGGGCTGGACCGGCGAGCGCGACCTCCCGGCGCCCCAGGGCGGCACCTTCATGGACCGCTGGAAGGCGGCGCGGCGATGAGCGCGCGCGACCGCATCCTCGGCCGGATCCGGGCGGCGGCGGCGCCCGGCGACCGGCAGGCGGCGGTGGCGGCCTGGATGGCGGCACCCGGCGGCGGACCGCGCCCGCACCAGGCCATGAGCCACGGCCCGCAGCGCCTGACCCAGTTCATGCAGAAGCTCGATGCGGCCGCGGCGACCGTCGGCCGGGTCTCCGCCCTCGCCGAGCTGCCCAAGGCGCTCGCCCACGAGCTGCGCAAGCGCCGGCTGCCGGCGCGGATCCGCTTCGGCAGCGATGCCATCTTCGCCGGGCTCGACTGGGGCACGATCGGGACCAGCCGCGGGCCGGGGCGCATCGAGGAGCCCGCGACCCTCAGCCGCGCCGAATTCGGCCTGGCCGAGACCGGCACGCTGGTGCTCGCCTCCGGGCCCGACAATCCCGTGACGCTCACCTTCCTCGGCGAGACGCATTTCGTCCTGCTGCGCGAGGCCGATCTCTGCGGCGGCTTCGAGGATTTCTGGACCGCCTGGCGCGAGCGCGGCCTCGATCCGCGCACCCTCAACATGGTCACCGGCCCCTCGCGCTCGGCCGATGTCGGCCAGGTCCTGCAGCTCGGCGCGCATGGGCCGGTCGCGCTGCACGTCTTCCTGCTGTCCTGAGGGCCGCCGGCCGAGGGCCTGCCGCCGGTCAGCCCGCGGCGTGGGCGGCCGCGGCGAGGCTCCGCACGAAGGCGAGCACGGCATCTGGGCTCTCGCCCGCGCCGATGCGCTCGACGATGGCCGAGCCGACCACCGCCCCGTCGGCGATGCCGGCGATGGCGCGCGCGCCCTGCGGCGTCTTCACCCCGAAGCCGACGCAGACCGGCAGGTCGGTGGCGGCCTTGATGCGCGCGACCTCGGGCGCGACCGCGGCGGCATCCGCCTCCGCCGCGCCGGTGATGCCGGTGATCGAGACGTAATAGACGAAGCCGGAGGTATTGGTGAGCACCTTGGGCAGCCGCCTTTCGTCCGTGGTGGGCGTCGCGAGCCGGATGAAGTTCAGCCCCGCCGCCTGGGCCGGCAGGCAGAGCTCCGCATCCTCCTCCGGCGGCAGGTCCACGATGATCAGCCCGTCGACCCCCGCCGCCCTGGCATCTTGCAGGAAGCGCTCGACCCCGCGGGAATGGATCGGGTTGTAATAGCCCATGAGCACGATCGGCGTCGTCTGGTCGTCCTCGCGGAAGGCCCGCACCATGGCGAGCGTCCGGTCCATGGTCTGCCCGCCGGCCAGCGCCCGCTGCCCGGCGCGCTGGATCGCCGGGCCGTCGGCCATGGGATCGGTGAAGGGCATGCCGAGCTCGATGAGATCGACCCCCGCGCCCGGCAGGCCGCGGATCACCGCCAGCGAGGTGTCCCGGTCGGGATCGCCCGCCATCACGAAGGCGACGAAAGCCTTGCGGCCTTCCGCACGAAGGGCGGCGAAACGGGCGTCGATGCGGCTCATGCGAGCGTCCTCTCCTGACGGTCCACCCGGATTTGCAGAAGCCGGCCGCGAGATCAATCCCCGGCCGGGCGCCAGCGTGATCGCATCCGTGAATACGCACTCGTCCGCCCGAATTCCCGGCAGGCCGGCCCAACCATCCCGCCGAGGCCAGGCACCGCCGGGCAGCGCCCGCCCGCCCCGTCACGCCAAAGGCGTGCCTGCGGCACGACGCGGGCGCTTCACACCCGCCGGGTCGGGCGTTGCCCTCATTTGTGGCGAGGCGGCCAGGGAAGAAAGAACGGGCTCCAAATGCGTTCGCTCTGGCCCGCCCCCGGCGCGGCTTGTCAATGTCCGGGCCGCTGCCTAGAAGCGGCGCGATCTGATCGGAGCATTCGCATGGGTTTCAGGACCGGGATCGTCGGGCTGCCGAATGTCGGCAAGTCGACGCTGTTCAACGCGCTGACCCGGACCGCCGCCGCCCAGGCGGCGAACTTCCCCTTCTGCACCATCGAGCCGAACGTGGGCGAGGTGAACGTGCCCGACGCCCGCCTCGACCGGCTCGCCGAGATCGGCAAGTCGGCGCGGGTGGTGCCCTCGCGCATGACCTTCGTCGACATCGCGGGCCTGGTGCGCGGCGCCTCGAAGGGCGAGGGGCTCGGCAACCAGTTCCTCGCCAATATCCGCGAATGCGACGCCATCGCCCATGTGCTGCGCTGCTTCGAGGACGACGACGTCACCCATGTGGAGGGACGCGTCGATCCCCTGGCCGATGCCGAGACGGTGGAGACCGAGCTGATGCTCGCCGATCTCGAGAGCGTCGAGAAGCGCCTCGCCGGGCTCGCACGCAAGCTCAAGGGCGGCGATCGCGAGGCCGAGGCCCAGGCGCGGCTGCTCGAGGCGGCGAAGGCCGCGCTCGCGGCCGGCCGGCCGGCGCGCACGGTCGCCGTCGCCGAGGAGGACGTCCGCACCTGGCGCGGGTTGCAGCTCCTGACCGCCAAGCCGGTGCTCTATGTCTGCAACGTCGAGGAGGCCTCGGCGGCGAGCGGCAATGCCCATTCGCGCGCGGTGGCGGAAATGGCCGAAAGGGAAGGGGCCGCCTGCGTGACGATCTCGGCGGCCATCGAGGAGGAGATCGCCCAGCTCGATTCGGCCGAGCGCGCGGAATTCCTCGCCGATCTCGGGCTCGAGGAGGCCGGGCTCGACCGGCTGATCGCCGCCGGGCACCGGCTGCTCGGGCTCCAGACCTATTTCACCGTCGGCCCCAAGGAGGCGCGGGCCTGGACCATCCCCAAGGGCGCCAGCGCGCCGCAGGCGGCGGGCGTGATCCACGGCGATTTCGAACGCGGCTTCATCCGGGCCGAGACCATCGCCTACGACGATTTCGTCGCGCTCGGCGGCGAGCAGGCGGCGAAGGAGGCGGGCAGGATGCGCTCCGAGGGCAAGTCCTACCGGGTCGCCGACGGCGACGTGATGCATTTCCTCTTCAACACCTGACCGGCGCTCCGGCGCCGGGCCTCCGGCGCTCCGGACGTGGAGAGGTCGCCGGCGAGCGCTCCCGGTCATCCAGACCGGATCGGCTCGAGGCTCCCGGGAACCTCCGTCGAGGCACCGGCGCTCGGGCGGGCGGCGATCCATGGCCGCTCGAGGTCAGGCCACCTGCGGCTTGTGCGCGCTGGCGCCGTCCATGGTGCCGATGCCCTGCAGCTTCGCTCCGAGGGACAGGCGGTCGAGGCTGCCGATCGGCAGGTTGACGAAGGCCGCGACCCGGTTGCGCAGGTAGCGCTGCGCCGCCTCGAATGCTGCTCGGCGCTGGAAGTCGGTGCCCTCCGCGGCGGCGGGATCCTCGATCCCCCAATGCGCGGTCATCGGCTGGCCGGGCCAGAGCGGGCAGACCTCGCCGGCGGCGGAGTCGCAGACGGTGAAGACGAAATCCATCCGAGGCGAGTCCGGGCGGGCGAATTCGTCCCATGACTTCGAGCGCAGCCCCTCGGTCGGGTATCCGGCCTCGTCCAGCACCCGCAGGGCCATCGGGTTGATCTCGCCCCTGGGGTGGCTTCCGGCGGAGAATCCCCGGAATCGGCCCTCGCCCAGGCGATTGATCAGCGCCTCGGCAATGATCGAGCGGGCGGAGTTGCCGGTGCAGAGGAAGAGGACGTTGTAGGGGCGATCAGCTGGCACGCTCGGGCTCCTTGGCCGGGGGGTCGCAGGGACGGGTGGCGACGGCGGGGGCGCAGACCTCGGGATGGCCCTGACAGCAGTCATGCGTCAGGAAGTCCACGAGGCCGGCGAGGGCCGCGTAATTCGCGGCATAGACGATCGAGCGGGCCAAGCGCTGCGAGGTGACGAGGCCCGCCCGCTCGAGACTGGCGAGATGGAAGGAGGCACTGGAGGGCGCGGCGCCCACCGCCTCGGCGACCGCCCCGGCCGCCATGCCCTCGGGACCGGCGACCACCAGCGCGCGCACCATCCGCAGCCGCGTCGGCTGCGAGAGGGCGGCGAATGCATCGCGGGCCTGAACCTCGCCGAGTTTCATTTCGATATTTCAAGAATCATCGAATCGACGATAGCCATCCTGCGTGTTCCCGCCAACCCCGTTTCGCCGGCGGCCGAAGCGGACGCCGAGCGCACCGGCGGCGCCCGGATGACGCCCGGGCTCGGCCGCCCGGACGAGCCCATGCGCGTATTCGTCGTGGCCGGGATCGAGCCCGAGGACGCGCTTGCAGAACCGCGGCCGGCGCCGCAGATCAAAATTATCTGATAAAATCAATGGCTTGAAGACTGTCCCCATGGGGACAGTCCCCGGACGTGCAGAATCCGGCCGCGAATCCGCCTAGGCTCAGCCGGGGAACCGGGCGAAATATTCCTGCAGGATCCGGGCATAGATCGCCTTGAGCTGGTGGATATGCGCCACCTCCACCCGCTCGTCGGTCTGATGCATGGTCGCGCCGACCAGCCCGATCTCGACCACCGGACAATGATCCTTGACGAAGCGCGCGTCCGAGGTGCCGCCGGAGGTCGAAAGCTCCGGCGTGACCCCGGTCTCGGCCGCCACCGCCCCGGCCACCAGATCGGTGAAGGCGCCGCGCTCGGTGACGAAGCTCTCGCCGGAGATCTCGAAGCGCGCTGCGATCCCCACCCCGAATTCCGCCGCCGCGCGGTCGGCCTCCTCCTCGATCCAGGCCGAGAGGCTGGCGCCGGAATGCGCGTCGTTGAAACGGATGTTGATCGTGGCCCGCGTCTCGGCCGGGATGACGTTCGATGCCGGATTGCCGGTGTCGATCGAGGTGATCGCCAGCGTCGAGGGTCCGAAATCCGCGGTTCCCCGATCGAGCTCCCGCGTCGCCAGCCGGTCGAGCAGGCGCACCAGCGCCGGTAGCGGGTTCTTCGCCCGCTCCGGATAGGCGGAATGCCCCTGGACGCCATAGGCGGTGACATGCGCCGTCAGCGAGCCGCGCCGGCCGATCTTGATCGCCTCGCCCATCCGTGCCGGGCAGGTGGGCTCGCCGACGAGGCAATGGTCCATGCGCTCGCCCTTCGCCGCCATCCAGTCGAGGATCGCGCAGGTCCCGTCGAGGGCGCTGCCTTCCTCGTCGCCGGTGATCGCCAGGATCACGCTGCCCGCCGGCGGGGTGGCGGTGACGAAATCCAGCGCCGCCGCCGCGAAGGCGGCGACCCCGGATTTCATGTCCGCCGCCCCGCGCCCGTACAGCATGCCCTCCGCCACGACGCCGCCGAAGGGATCATGCGTCCAGGCGGCCGCATCGCCCGGCGGCACCACGTCGGTATGGCCGTTGAAGCCGAGCGCCGGTGCCTGCCGGCCCCACCGGGCATAGAGATTGGCGATGCCGCCGCGTTCGATCCGCTCGGTGACGAATCCCGCCGCTTCGAGCCGCCCGGCCAGCAGCGCCAGGGCGCCGCCGTCGGCCGGCGTCACCGAGGGACAGCGGATCAGCTCTGCGGTAAGGGCGACGGGATCGGTGCTCATGTGGGCCTCGCTTTCGGGGCGAGGCTATCCCGGCCCCCGCCGGCGCGGCAAGCCCCGCCGCATAGGCTCGCGCCAAGGGACCGCGAGCGACAAGGCCGAAGCGGTATCGCCCGGCCCGTTAGCGGCGGCGGGGACGGCTCGCGGAGATGACCTTGTAGCTGCGGTCCTCCCACAACCGCTCGGAGGCCGCGAAACGCTCTGCGATGGTCGCCTCGTAGGGGAGCTGGCGATTCGCGACGATCAGCATCGTGCCCGAGGGCTTGAGGAGTCGCGCCCCCGCCTCAATGAAGGCGCGGCCGAGATCGGCCTCCGCGGCCCGGCCGGCGTGAAAGGGGGGATTGCTGAAGACCGCATCATAGGGCGCGGTTGTCGCGGACAGCCTGGTCACGTCCGCCCAGTGGAAGGCGGCCCGCGGATCGGGCAGGTTCGCCCGGGCGGCATCGAGCGCCCGCGTATCGGCCTCGTAGAGGTCGATGCTCTCGATCGCCGGGCAGGCGGCGAGCGCGGCCTGCGCCAGCCAGCCCCAGCCGGCGCCGAGTTCCGCGACCCTGCCCTTGAGCCGCCCCGCCAGCAGCCCGGCCAGCCGGACGCTGCCGGGATCGGGGTGGTCGGGCGAGAACAGCCCCGCCGCGGTCACGAAACCCTCCGCGTTGCGCCGCGGGGCGGCCGCGGCGGCCCAGGCCCCGACCACCTCGGGAAGTGCCAGCGGACGCTTCAGCCAGAAGACCCTTCCATGACCCTTCACCAGGGCATCCTCGACCGGCATCGCGTCGCGAACCGCCCGGGCGATGCCGTCCACCCCGTCGGTCTTCGCGCCGTTCACGGCGAGAATCCCCCCGGGCTCGAGCGCCTCCAGCGCCCGCGCGACGGCGCCCAGGCTCTCCGCCCGGCTCCGCGTGAGATTGACGATCGCCAGCGCCGCCGGGCTCGCGGCGGCCGGAACCACCGGATGGCCCCGCGCCGCCAGGGCGTCGTGCAGCGGCCGGAAGCCCTGCTCGCAGAGGAGCCGGTCGCGGGGAATCAGATCCAGGAACGGCACCGGCTGCGCATTCAGCACGAGCACGGTGCCGGCCTCCGGCAGAACCAGCCTGCCCTCATCGAGGGCAAGCGCAATGCGATCCGGTTTCGCCATGCCCGGGCGCGAAAGGCCCTATTCCTTTTCCATGGTGCATTGCAGCGGGTGCTGGTTGCGGCGGGCGTAGTCCATCACCTGCGTGACCTTCGTTTCCGCGATCTCGAAGGAGAACACCCCGACGACCGCCAGGCCCTTGCGATGCACCGTGAGCATGATCTCGACCGCCTGCTGATGATTGATCCCGAAGAAGCGCTCGAGAACGTGGACCACGAACTCCATCGGGGTGTAATCGTCGTTGAGAAGCAGCACCTTGTAGAGCGGCGGCCGCTGGGTCTTGGGCCGCGTCTTCGTCAGAAGGCTGGTCCCGCTTCCCGGAGACTTCGGATCGGATGTCGACATTGCTGGCATTCCGGCCAAGTGGCAGCCATTCCCTGAAACGGATCAGACCAATATATGAAAACGCTGGAAATTGGAAAGGGCCGGCGCCGCCGCGCGGCGACGGATCGGGACCGGCGTGGGCTCCTGATCCATATACGATTACCCCGGCGACCGTACGTCGCCGGGGCATCGCAGCACAATCCTGGCAGGGCGCGCCGGATGGACCGGCGTCACCCGACCGATTCAGGACCGGATCAGAGCGAGAAGCTCTTCACGGCGTCGCCGGCGGCCGTGACGCGGGCGCCGATCGGGGCGCTGATGTCCTTGGCGGCGGCAGCGTAGATCTCGTTCATCTTGGTCGCCTGGCTGATGAAGCCCTCGAAGGCGGACTGCGCGAAGGCGGTCTGCTTCTCGAAGAGCTCGGTCATGGTCTTCGCCGAGGCGAGGTCCTGGGCGGCGGCGACGCCGTCCTCGAAGGCCTTCTTCGAATAGGCGCTGATCTCGGAATTGATGCCCTCGGCGGCCTTCGCGGCGATCTCGGACGACTTGACGACGGCGTCGAGGTTCTCCTGGCCGAAGGCGGTCAGGCCTTCGAAGCCCTTCGAGAGCTTCTCGAACTGCTCGGTGACGTTCTTCTGGGTGTCGGCGACGATCGTCTCGACCTTGGCGGTCGCGTCCTGGATGGCGGCGGTCACGTCGATGGTCTCGGTGGTGGCGGCGGATTTGGAAGTAGTGCGGGTGGTCATTTCGTTGCTCCTTAAGCTCGGCGGTTCATGATGGGGCGGAGATAGAGATCATGCTGCACTGCGTCAAGGGGTCATGTTGCACTGCAATAAAAGATTCTTCCGGGCCGGCCGCGGCGCCCTTTGCAACGTCCGCGGGAATTTCCGTCGCCCCCTGGAAGAAGGGTGTTTTCCACTCTGAAATGACGTGCTACCTTTACGAAAAATAAAGCAATCGCGCCGTAGCGTTTGCGATAATCCGAGGCATGGGCGCCCATGGCGCCGGAGGCAGTGATGGCACAGACCCCGTTGCGCGGGATCCTTTTCCTGTTCATGGTCGTTGTTGCGCCGGCGTTGGCCCAGGCCCAGCAATATGCCGCTTTCGTGATGGACGCCCGCACGGGCAAGGCGATTCATGCGGTCAATGCCGAGACGCGCGTGCATCCCGCGTCGCTGACCAAGATGATGACGCTCTACATCGTCTTCGACGAGGTCCGCCGCGGACGGCTGTCGCTCGACCAGAAGATCACCGTCTCGGCGCATGCGGCCGCGGAGCCGCCCTCGAAGCTCGGCCTGAAGGCCGGCCAGAGGATCGAGCTCCGCTACCTGATTCGCGCCGCCGCCATCAAATCCGCCAATGACGCCGCCACGACCATGGCCGAAGCCGTCGACGGATCGGTTCCCGCCTTCGCCAAGCGCATGAACGCCTATGCCCGGGCCATGGGCATGAAGAACACCACCTTCAAGAACGCGAACGGCCTCACCGCCGAAGGGCATCTGTCGACCGCGCATGACATGGCGATCCTCGGGCGGCGGCTCGTCTACGATTTCCCGCAGTACTACAATCTCTTCAGCCGCAATTCGACCTCGGCCGGCATCAAGACGGTCAAGAACACGAACCGGCGGCTGCTCGATGCCTATCCCGGCGCCGACGGCATCAAGACGGGCTACACCCGTGCGGCCGGCTTCAGCCTCGTTTCCTCGGCCAAGCGCGGCGATAGGCGGGTGATCGTGGCGATGATGGGCGGCAAGACCAGCGCCTCGCGAAACGCAGAAGTGGCGCGGCTGATGGACCTCGGATTCGGCAAGATGCCGACACAGGCCCGGCTGGTGCCGCTGGCACCGCTGCGCACGGCAACGGCAGCGCTGGCGGCGCCGACGGCCGGCGAGGTTTCGCGCGGATCGACCTCCGGCCTGGCCGATGCGGCGGAGCCGCGGCTTGCGCTTGCCGGCAGCGTCCGGCCGATGCCGCGTGCGCTCGCCGCGAATGTGGCGGCCACGCGCAGCAGCGCCTCGATCGCGGCGGCGATCGCCGAAGTGAATGCCGAACTCGCCGCGGCCGAGGCGGCCCGCGGCGCTTCGGGACCGGCCAGCGCCGGCCGGCCGTATCCGCGTCCGGAGAGCGGCGCGAGCGCGGCGGCGGCGCCGGCGGGACCGGGCTCCGCTTCGACCTTCGCCTCGGCGCCGGCCGCGGCCCCG
>NZ_DAIUBO010000130.1:0-10553 GCF_036846665.1 Amaricoccus sp.
CATTCGACGTAGGTCACCGCCACCCGGCCGAGCGCGCCGCCGTTGCGGATCGCCCAGAGCACCTCCGGGTCGAGCAGCGCCGCGGCATAGCCCTCGCGCTGCAGGCGGATCTCGGCGTCGTCGATGGAGCCGGTCGCATCCGCCAGCAGCACCAGCTCCAGATCGACCTCTTCCGCCGCAGCCGGCGCCGCGAGCAGCATCGCCAGCAGCATCCCTCTCAGCATCGCCGCCTCCCCGCCATTGCCGACCAGATAGATCCCCACGCCGCTGCGTCCACGCCGAATGCCCCTCCCCCTCGCCCCCGCGAGCGCCTAGGCTCCCTTGGGAGCCCGATGCCCGGAATCGCCATGTACATCTGGATCTACCTCGCGGCCGCGGTCGCCCTCGGCATCGTCGTCGCGATGCAACCGTTGATCAACGCGGTGCTGGCGCGCGCCACCGGCTCGCCGATCACCGCCGCCACGATCTCGATCCTCGTGGCCTTCCTCGGCAGCCTCGTGCTCTTCGGGCTCGGGGATCGCGGCGACACCAGCCGGGCGGCCCTCGCCTCGGTGCCCTGGTGGGTCTACCTCGCCGGGCTGATCGGCACCGCCTTCGTCGCCGGCGGCGTGGTCATCGCACCGGCGACCGGGGCGCTGCTGTTCTTCCTCTGCGTCGTCGGCGGCCAGCTGCTCGGCGCCGCCCTCGCCGACCATTTCGGCGCCTTCGGCCTCGAGCACCGCCCGCTCTCGCTCCTCCGCCTCGCCGGCCTCGCCCTCGTGCTCGCTGGCGTCATCCTCGTGCGCCGGGGCTGACGGCCTGCTCCCTTGCGCGTGCATGGAGGGTGCATGGAGCGTGCACGGGTTGTGTACGCACCGTGCAGCCGCTTCAGGCCCGCCGTGCGCCGACCTGCGCCAGGCCCATCAGATCGAGGACCCGCGCCTCGATCTGCGCCGCATTCATCGCCGCGACCTCGTACATGCGTGCCGGGCTGTCCTGCTGGATGAAGCTGTCGGGCAGCACCATCGAGCGGAACTTCAGCCCCCGGTCGAAGACGCCGGCCTCGGCGAGAAGCTGCGCCACATGGCTGCCGAAGCCGCCCACCGAACCCTCCTCGATGGTGATCAGCGCCTCGTGCCCGGCCACCAGGCCGAGGATCAGATCCCGGTCGAGCGGCTTGGCGAAGCGCGCATCCGCCACCGTGGGCCGGATGCCCCGCGCGCCGAGGCTCTCCGCGGCCTTGAGGCATTCCCCCAGCCGCGCGCCGAAGGACAGGATCGCGGCGCCCCGCCCCTCCTGCAGGATCCGGCCGCGGCCAATCTCGAGCGGTACGCCGCGCTCGGGCATCTCGACGCCCATGCCCTCGCCCCGCGGATAGCGGAAGGCGCTCGGGCGGTCGTCGAGCGCCGCCGCGGTCGCGACCATATGCACGAGCTCCGCCTCGTCGGCCGCGGCCATGACCACGAAATTCGGCAGGCAGGCAAGGAAGGCGATGTCGAAGGCCCCGGCATGGGTCGGCCCGTCCGCCCCCACCAGCCCGGCCCGGTCGATGGCGAAGCGCACCGGCAGCGACTGGATCGCCACGTCATGCACCACCTGGTCGTAGCCGCGCTGCAGGAAGGTGGAATAGATCGTGCAGAAGGGCTTCAGCCCCCCCGCCGCCATCCCGGCGCAGAAGGTCACCGCATGCTGCTCGGCGATGCCCACGTCGAAGCATCGCTCGGGGAAGCGCCTGGCGAAGAGATCGAGCCCCGTCCCGTCCGGCATCGCCGCCGTCACCGCGACGATGCGCTTGTCCTCCTCGGCCTCGCGGATGAGGGCATTCGCGAAGACCTTCGTGTAAGTCGGCGCGTTTGAAGGGGATTTCTTCTGCGCGCCCGTCACCACGTCGAAGGTCGCGACGCCATGGTAGCGGTCGGAGGATTCCTCCGCCGGGGCATAGCCCTTGCCCTTGCGGGTCAGCGCATGGATCAGCACCGGCCCGTCGGCGCGGGCCTTGACGGTGCGCAGGATCGACAGGAGCTGCTCCATGTCGTGCCCGTCGATCGGCCCCACATAGGAGAAGCCCAGCTCCTCGAAGAGCGTGCCGCCGACGGTCGCGGCCTTCACCAGCTCGCGCGCCCGCTTCGCGCCGTCCTGGAACGGCTGCGGCAGGAGCCGCACCGCCCCCTTCGCCGCCGCCTTGAAATCCTGGAAGGGTGCCCCGGCATAGAGTCGCGAGAGATAGCTCGACATCGCGCCCACCGGCGGCGCGATCGACATCTCGTTGTCGTTGAGGATCACGATCAGCCGCCGGTCCATGTGCCCGGCATTGTTCATCGCCTCATAGGCCATGCCGGCCGAGATCGCGCCGTCGCCGATCACCGCCACCACGTCGCCGACGCCTTCGCAGCCGAGATCCCGCGCCACGGCGAAGCCGAGCCCGGCCGAGATCGAGGTCGAGGAATGCGCCGCGCCGAAGGGATCGTAGGGACTCTCCGCGCGCCGCGTGAAGCCCGAGAGCCCGCCGCCGGCGCGCAGAGTGCGGATCCGGTCGCGTCGCCCGGTCAGGATCTTGTGCGGATAGCACTGATGGCCCACGTCCCAGATCAGCTTGTCCTTGGGCGCGTTGAAGACTGCGTGGATCGCCACGGTCAGCTCGACCACCCCGAGCCCGGCGCCGAGATGCCCGCCGGTCTCGGAGACCGCCGAGATCGTCTCCGCGCGCAGCTCGTCGGCGAGCTGGCGCAGCTCGGCATTGGTCAATCCCTTGAGATCGGCCGGCACGTCGACCCGGTCCAGAAGGGGCGTCTTGGGTCGCGTGTCGCTCATGCTTCGCTCCTCCGCCGGATCAGCTTTCGCGCGCCACGGCGAATTCGGCGGCCAGGCGCAGGTTCTCCGCCGCCGATCCGTAGGGGGCGAGCACGTCGCAGGCCCGCGCGGCCAGCTCGCGGGCCTTCTGCGCCGCGCCCCCCGGCCCGAGCAGGGTCACGAAGGTCGCCTTGCCCGCCGCCTCGTCCTTGCGCAGCCGCTTGCCGGCGGCCTCCGGATCGCCCTCGAGATCGAGGATGTCGTCGCGGATCTGGAACGCCAGCCCCAGATCCGCCGCATAGGCGCGCAGGGGGGCGCTGTCGGATTTCCCCAGGATCGCGCCCGATTCCGCCGCCCAGCCGATCAGCGCGCCGGTCTTCAGCCCCTGGAGCGCGGTGATCTCCTCGAGCGTGAGCGGCGCGGCGGCCGCCTCGGCGGCCACGTCGAGCGCCTGGCCCCCGACCATCCCCGCCGGGCCGGCGGCCTCCGCCAGCCGCGCCACCAGCCGCACCTGGAGCCGCGGCTCGATCCCGCCCTGGGGTGCGGCGAGGATCTCGAAGGCGAGCGCCTGCAGCGCATCCCCGACCAGCACCGCCGTCGCCTCGTCCCATTTCACATGCACGGTCGGCTTGCCGCGCCGGAGCGCGTCGTCGTCCATGCAGGGCAGGTCGTCATGCACGAGGCTGTAGGCATGCACGCATTCCACCGCCGCCGCGGTGCGCAGCGCCTGGGCGGCGGGAACGTGAAAGAGCGCGGCCGATTCCATCGCCAAGAAGGCGCGCATCCGCTTGCCGCCGGAAAGCGCCGCATGGCGCATCGCCTCGGCCAGCGGCGCGCCCGCCTTCGGCAGGAAGCCGTCCAGCGCCGCCTCGACCCGGGTCGCGGCCTGGCTCAGGACCGCATGGAATTTCAGCGTCCGGGGATCCATCGCCTCAGGGTATGTCGACCGGGCGCGCGCCCGTGGTTCCGTCCGGGCCCCGGGTGATCTCGGCCACCCGCGCCTCGGCGGCCTTCAGCTTCTCGTCGCAATGGCTGCGCAGCTCCGCACCCCGCTCGTAGAGCGCAATCGATTCTTCCAGCGGCACCTCGCCGGATTCGAGCCGCCCGACCACCTTCTCGAGCTCGGCCAGCGCCGCTTCGAAACTCATCCCCGCGACCGGTGCCGCGTCCTTCTCAGCCATGCCCCCGCTCCATCAGCACCCGCACATGCGCCGCGACCGACGCGGCGAGCGCCCCAAGATCATATCCGCCCTCGAGAGTCGAGACGACGCGTCCTGCGGCATGGCGGTCGGCGAGCGCGCAGATCTCCGCCCTCCCCCAGGCGAAATCCGCCTCGCGCAGGTTGAGATTGGCGAGCGGATCCCGGTGGTGCGCGTCGAAACCCGCCGAGATCACCACCAGTTCCGGCGCATGGGCCTCGAGTGCCGGCAGGACCTTCGCCCCGAAGGCCGCGCGGAACTCCGCCCCGCCGGCGCCCGGCGGCAGCGGCACGTTGACGATCTGGCCATGGGCGCCGCGCTCGCTGGCCGCCCCGGTCCCGGGATAGAGCGGCATCTGCTGGGTGGAGGCGAAGAGGATGCGCGCGTCGTTCCAGACCAGATCCTGCGTGCCGTTGCCGTGATGCACGTCGAAATCGACGATCGCCACCCGCGCGAGCCCATGCGCCTCGAGCGCGTGCCGCGCCCCGATCACCGCATTGCCGAGGAGGCAGAAGCCCATCGGCGTCTCGGTCTCGGCATGATGACCAGGCGGGCGCACCGCGCAGAAGGCGTTGCGGACCTCGCCAGCCATGACCATGTCGACGCCCTGGACCACCGCGCCCGCCGCGCGCCGCGCCGCCGCCAGCGAGCCGGGACAGAGGAAGGTGTCGGCATCGAGCGCCGCGAAGCTCCGCTCCGGCAGCCGTTCGGCGAGGGAGGCGAGATAGCCCGCCGGATGCGCGCGCAGGATCTGCGTGTCTTCCGCGAGCGGCGCCTCCACCCTCACCAGATAGGCGAATTCCTCGCCTTCCAGCGCCGCGGCGATCGCCTGCAGCCGTTCCACCCTTTCGGGATGGCCCGGCGGATTGACATGGCCGAGGCAGTCGGGATGGGTGATGAGCGCGGTGGTCATGGGGGCGGAGTCTAGGGGCTGATCGCCGGGCATTCAAAGCCTATTCCACCTGTCGCATCGGCGATCACCCGCCCGCCTGCCAGAGCCGGATGGCTTCCGAGGGCCAGAGCAGCATCAGCACGTTGAGCGCCAGCCCGTCGCGGATGAGAATCGTCGTGGCGAGCTCGAAGCCGATCACGATCGCCACCGAGAGCCAGACCGGCAGCCGCGACGCCAGCCAGAACCCCAGCATCATGAAGAGCACGTCGGAGGTCGAGTTCAGCACGCTGTCGCCGTAGTAGTCCAGCGACACGGTCACGGCGCGGTAGCGGTCGATCACCATGTCGGTGTTCTCGACGATCTCCCAGGCGAGCTCCACCAGGGTCGCGATCAGGAGCCGCCAGCGGAAGGCCAGCCCCGGCACGAGGATGGCGAGCGCCCAGTAGAAGAGGAAGCCGTGGATGACATGCGATGGCGTGTACCAGTCGCTCAGCTGCTGGGAATTCTCCGGCCCCGTCACCACGCCGTTCCAGAGACGGATCGTGCCGCAGGGACAGATCGGGGACCGGCCCATGGCGAGCAGCACCAGTGCGCCAGCCAGGACCAGGCCCGAGGTCAGGAGCACGGCAAGGCGGGTCGATGATCGCATGTGCAGGGGTCCCGGAGGCGCGGCGCGCGGCCTGCGGGATCATTCACCGGCGCGCCCGCGCAGTCCACCGCAAAGCCGCCCCGGCCTGCGGCGGGACGACCGGCATCGGCCCCCCCCGCCGGGCCTATTCCTTGATATAGGGCTGGCCGTCGGCTGCCGGCGGGCGGGCGCGGCCGATGAGCCCGGCCACCAGGACGATGGTGGCGATATAGGGCGCCATGGCGAGGAATTCCGACGGGATCGGCGTCTGCAGGAGCGCGAGCTTCTGCTGCAGCGAATCCGCGAAGCCGAAGACCAGCGCCGCGGCCAGCGCGCCCACCGGATGCCAGCGCCCGAAGATCATCGCCGCCAGCCCGATGTAGCCGCGCCCCCCGGTCATGTTCTCGTCGAAGCGCCCGACCGAGCCGAGCGTGAACCAGGCGCCGCCGAAGCCCGCGACCATGCCCGCGATCGTGACGTTGATGTATCGCGTGCGATAGACGTTGATCCCCAGGGTGTCGGCCGCCCGCGGATGCTCGCCCACCGCCCGGGCGCGCAGCCCGTAGCGGGTGTGGAAGAGGTAATAGGTCGCCACCGCCACCATGACCATGGCGCCGTAGACGAAGAGGTTCTGGTTGAAGAGCACCGGCCCGATCACCGGCAGGTCGCCGAGGAGCGGGATCTTGACCGGCGCGAAGACCGGCGCGTTGTTGAGGAAACGGTACTCCTGATAGACTTGGCTGCTGACATAGGAGGTCACGCCCAGCACGAAGAGGTTGATGACCACGCCGGCGATGATCTGGTCGACGCGATAGGTCACCACCAGCGCGGCGAGGATGAAGCCGAAGACGCCGCCCATCGCCACCGCCGCGGCGAGCCCGCCCCAGCCCCCGAGGAGCGAGCCGATCAGCGCGCCGGTGAAGGCCCCGGCGAGCAGCATGCCCTCGATGGCGATGTTGACCACCGCGACCCGCTCGGAGAGCACGCCCGCCAGCCCGCCGAGCGCGATCGGCACCGCCCGAACAACGGTCGCCTGCAGCATTCCGGTCAGCGAGAAGGCCTTGCCGGCGGTGGCCCAGACGAGAAAAGCCGTCACCGCGATGAAGAGCCCGAGCCCGAGCGAGAGGCTGGTCCAGCGCATGCCGCCGCGCATGAACTGCCGCGCCCCGAGAAAGGCCAGCAGCGCCGCGGCGAAGTAGTTGTAGGGCGCGGCGGCGACGACCAGATCGGGCAGCGCCAGCGGATCGTTGGGCCGAGAGAGCCGGAACACGGCCATTCCCGCGCTGTCGCGCGCGAAGACCAGCGCCACCAGCACCGCCAGCCCCATCAGCACCCAGCCCGCGACGCGCGCCTGGCGCTGCCTCGCGGTATCGAGCTTGCGGGCCGGACGGGCGGGGATGTCGGGAGTATCGGGCATCGCGGTCACCGTCTCACTCCTTCGGCGTCTTTGCGGCGCGGCGGAAACCCCAGGGGAAGATCGCACGCACCAGGAGCGGCGCGGCGATGAAGGCGATGATCAGCGCCTGGATGATGCCGATGAGATCGATGCTGACCCCGGCGCTCACCTGCATCTGCCGCCCCCCGGCCTCCAGCGCCCCGAAGAGCAGCCCCGCGGCCAGCACGCCCCAGGGATGCGACCGCCCGAGCAGCGCCACCGCGATGGCGTCGAAGCCGATGCCAGAGGAAAAGCCCGGCGTCGCCCTGCCGAGCACGCCCAGCACCTGATTGGCGCCCGCAAGGCCGGCGAGCGCGCCTGCGCAGGCCATCACGATCACGATCAGCAGCCCCGCCCGCATGCCCGCGTAGCGCGCCGCGTCCGGACCGGCGCCGCTTGCGCGGAACTCGAAGCCGAGCTTGGTCCGGAAGAGCACCCAATGCACCAGGAGCACGGCCGCCAGTGTCAACACGATGCCCAAGTGCAGCCGCAGGTTCGGATCGAGCCAGGTGAAGATGCGCGGCAGCTCGGCGCTCGTCAGCACCGAGCGCGAGATCGGGTCGGCGCGGCCCTCCCGCTGGATCCAGGGCAGGCGCAGCATGTAGTCGACCAGCCGGAAGGCGATCAGGTTGAGCATGATGGTCAGGATCACCTCATGCGCCCCGGTCGCGGCCCTCAGCCAGCCGGCGATGCCGGCATAGAGCCCGCCGGCGACGGCGCCGGCCAGGAGCGCCAGCGGCAGGTGGATCGCCATGGGCAGGCCGGGAAAGGAGAATCCGGTGATCACCGCCGCCATGCCGCCCACCAGCAGCTGCCCCTCGGCGCCGATGTTGAAGAGCCCGGCGCGGAAGCCCAGCGCGATCCCGAGGCCCGCGAGCGTCAGCGGCGCGGCGGCGGTCAGCGTCTCGGAAAGCGCGTTGAGCGAGCCCACCGAGCCCTGCACGAGCGCGAGATAGGACTTGCCGATGGTCGGCAGGTCGACGTTCGT
Organism: Amaricoccus sp.; assembly: GCF_036846665.1. Lineage (NCBI taxonomy): Bacteria > Pseudomonadati > Pseudomonadota > Alphaproteobacteria > Rhodobacterales > Paracoccaceae > Amaricoccus > Amaricoccus sp. Next base: position 7,912 of record NZ_DAIUBO010000130.1, read on the forward strand.
GGCGAGCATGGTCAGCGCGCCGAGGATCAGCGCCACGACCACCGCGAAGATCGGCACGATCACCAGATCCTCGAACTCCGAACGGTCGGGCGCGGCGCGACGCAGGAGCGATTCCGCAAGCCCCGCTTCGGTCTCCCGCTCGCTCATGCCGTCGCTCCCGCCATGGCCAGGCCGATGGCCTTCCTGCTGATGCCCGGATCGTTGCCGTCGAACTCCGCCACGATCCGGCCGCGGAACATCACCACGATCCGGTCCGAGAGCGCGAGGATCTCGTCGAGCTCCGAGGAGACGATCAGCACCCCGTCGCCCTCGTCGCGCGCCTCGGCGATGCGCCGATGGATGTATTCGATCGAGCCGACGTCGATCCCGCGCGTGGGCTGCGCGGCGATCAGGAGCTGGGTGTCGCGCGACATCTCGCGGGCGATGATGACCTTCTGCTGGTTGCCGCCCGAGAGGGTCCCGACCGCGTTGAAGACCGAATCCGTGCGCACGTCGAAATCGATCGAGGCACGCGCCGCGGCGCGATTGACCGCATCCCAGCGGATCACCGGCCCGGCGGAGAAGCGCTCGTCGTAATAGGTGTCGAGTACCATGTTCTCGGCGATGGTGAAGGCGGGGATCAGCCCGGTGCGCTGGCGATCCTCGGGGATATGGGCGATGCCGAGCCGGTGGCGTTCGCGGGTGCTGGCGCGGGTGATGTCGCCGCCGGCGAAGCGCAGGGTTCCGCCCGCGATCCGCGCCAGCCCGGTCAGCGCCTCCACGAGCGCCGTCTGGCCGTTGCCCTGGACGCCGGCGATCCCGACGATCTCGCCCCGGTGCACCTGCAGGTCCAGCCTGTCGACGGCGAGCGAATCGTCGTCGCGCAGCACGGTCAGATCGTCGACCTCGAGCAGGACCTCCCCCGGCGCGAAGGGCGCCTTGGCGACGGTGAAACTGACGGGCCGGCCCACCATCATCTCGGCGAGATCGGCCTCGCTGAGCGCCTTGGGGTCGCCCTCGCCGACGATCTCGCCCGCGCGCAGCACGCTGATGCGATCGGCGATCTCGAGGATCTCGTTGAGCTTGTGGGTGATGAAGACGATCGCCTTGCCGTCGTCGCGCAGCGACCGCACGATCTTGAAGAAATCCTCCACCTCCTGCGGCGTCAGCACCGCGGTCGGCTCGTCGAAGATCACGAGTTCCGCCGAGCGGAACAGCACCTTGATGATCTCCACGCGCTGCTGCAGCCCGACCGGCAGATCCCCGACCAGGGCGTCCGGGTCGACCTCGAGCCCGTAGGTCTCGTTGATCGAGCGGACCTGGGCGCGCGCGGTGACCAAATCGAGCCGGTCGAGCCTTCCTGTCGGCTCGACGCCGAGCACGACGTTCTCGGCCACGCTGAAGACCGGGATCAGCATGAAATGCTGGTGCACCATGCCGATCCCCGCGGCGATGGCGTCACCCGGCCCGGCGAAGCGCACCGGCTTTCCGTCGATCAGGATCTCGCCCTCGCTCGGGGAATAGAGCCCGCAGAGCACGGTCATCAGCGTCGACTTGCCCGCGCCGTTCTCGCCCAGGAGCCCGAGCACCTCGCCCGCCCGGATGGTGAGGTTCACGTTCCGGTTGGCGGTGATGGGTCCGAAGCGCTTGGTGATGCCGCGGAGCTCGACGTCCAAGATCGGGACCTCCTGAAGCGGACGGGATCCGCCGCCCCGCGCGGGGGCGGCGGGGCGGGCTCAGCCGTCGACCGCGATCGAGCCGTCGATGATGCCGGCCCGGATCGCCTCGACCTGCTCCTTCAGCTCGGCGGGCACCAGATCCTCCATGTCGTGGAAGGGCGCGAGATCGACGCCGCCGTTCTCAAGCGTGCCCACGAGCACCCCGCCCTCGAAATCGCCGGCCTGGGCGAGCGCGATCACCTCGCGCACAGTGGCATCCATGCGCTTGGTGATCGAGGTCAGATAGACGTGCTTCTTCTCCGGGTCGGTCAGGTAGAGATCGGCATCGACCCCGACGATCTTGAGCGCGTCGATGCCCAGCTCGTCCGCCAGCGCCGCCGAGCCAAGCCCGACCGGCCCCGCCACCGGCAGCACGATGTCCGCGCCCTCGTCGTAGAGATTCTGCGCGAAGGCCCTCCCGTCGTCGAGCGAATCGAAATTGTTGGTGAAGAGCCCCTCGCCCGTGTCGGGATTCCAGCCGAGCACGGTGACCTCGGTGCCGTTCTGGGCGTTGTAGTACATCGCGCCGCGGTAGAAGCCGTCCATGAAGATCGTCACCGGCGGGATGTTGATGCCGCCGAAGGTGCCGAGCGTCCCAGTCTGGGTCATGCCGGCGGCGAGATAGCCCGCGAGGAACGCAGCCTCGTCGGTGGCATAGACCTGGCCGAGCACGTTCGGGATCGTCGGATCATAGGCGAAATCGACGATGGAGAACATCTGGTCCGGATTGGCCTCGGCCGCCTTCTTGGTGGCGTCGCCGAGCAGGAAGCCCACGGTGATAATGATGTCGCACTCGCCAAGCAGCGAGTTGATGTTCGCCTCGTAATCGGTCTCGGCCGTGGATTCGAGATAGCGCCCGGTCACGCCGAGCTCCGATACCGCGTCCTCCACGCCCTTCCAGGCGGTCTGGTTGAAGCTGTTGTCGTCGATGCCGCCGGTGTCGGT
>NZ_DAIUBO010000131.1:0-10427 GCF_036846665.1 Amaricoccus sp.
TGGTGATCGGCGCCGAGACCTTCTCGCGCATCCTCGACTTCACCGACCGCACCACCTGCGTGCTCTTCGGCGACGGCGCCGGCGCGCTGATCCTCGAGGCCGCCGAGGGCGAAGGATCCGCGGAGGACCGCGGCATCCTCGCGACCGACCTGCATTCCGACGGGCGCTATTCCGACCTTCTCTATGTCGATGGCGGCCCCTCCTCGACCGGCACGGCCGGTGCCGTGCGGATGTCCGGGCAGGAGGTGTTCAAGCATGCGGTCATCAAGCTCGCCCAGACCGGCGCGGCGGCGCTGAAGAAGGCCGGGCTCGACACCACGGGGATCGACTGGCTGGTGCCCCACCAGGCCAATCTGCGCATCATGACCATGACGGCGCAGAAGCTCGGCGTTCCCATGGAGCGCGTGGTGGTGACCGTTCAGGACCACGGCAATACCTCGGCGGCCTCGATCCCGCTGGCACTTTCCGTCGCGAACGCGGAAGGACGGCTCCGGAAGGGCGACGTGATCCTGGTCGAGGCCATCGGCGGCGGCCTCGCCTGGGGGGCGGCGGTGATGCGCTGGTAAAGGCGTCTTCGCCGCCCCGCCCAAGCCGTTGTTATTGACTCGCTTTCGCCAATGCCCCTAGGGTTGCCCAACAGCAATCAGGACGGGGGGGAGTGGCGATGAGTGACAAGACCCTGACGCGCATGGAACTGAGCGAGGCGGTGTTCCGGACGGTCGGCCTTTCGCGCAACGAATCCGCCGATCTGGTCGAATCGGTGCTCAACCACCTGTCCGACGCCCTCGTGGCGGGCGAGACCGTCAAGATCTCGTCCTTCGGCACCTTCAGCGTGCGCTCCAAATCCGCGCGCGTCGGCCGCAATCCCAAGACCGGCGAGGAGGTTCCCATCGAGCCGCGCCGGGTCCTCACGTTCCGGCCCTCCCATATCATGAAGGAACGCGTGGACGCCGGGAACAAGAACCAGAGGTGAGGTCAGCCCCCCGATGAACAAGTCCCCCGAGGCCTTCCGGACCATCAGCGAAGTGGCCGAGGCGCTCGACGTGCCGCCGCATGTGCTGCGCTTCTGGGAATCGCGCTTCACCCAGGTCAAGCCGGTCAAGCGCGGCGGCGGTCGCCGCTACTACCGCCCCGAGGACGTCCGGCTGCTGCGCGGCATCCGCGGCCTGCTCTACGACGACGGCATGACGATCAAGGGCGCGCAGAAGATCCTGCGCGAGAAGGGCGTGCGCCACGTCATCGCGCTCGGGACCCTGCCCGAGGCGGAGGAGGAAGCGCTGCAGTCCGCTCCGGCCCCTGCCCCGGCCGCGGCGAAGAAGCCCGCCAAGCCGGCTCGGGCCCCGGCCAAGGCCCCGGCACGCGCCCCCGCGCCGCCGAAACTGCCCTCCCGCCCGCAGGGCGATCTCTTCGCCACGGGCGCCCCGGCACCGGGCGGCGCCGCCGTCGCGGAGCTGGAGGCGCGCACACGCCCGGCCGAGGTCCGCGACGGCCGCAAGGCGCTCAAGGCGCTGGTCGCCGAGCTCGAATCGCTCCGGGCGGTGATGATGTCCGAGCCCGGATCCTGAGCGCGGAATCCCGCGGCGCTTTCCGCTTGCCCTCGTGCGGACCCCGGCTATAAAGCGCCTCGTGTCGGGCTATAGCGCAGTCTGGTAGCGCGTTCGACTGGGGGTCGAAAGGTCGTGAGTTCGAATCTCGCTAGCCCGACCAAACCCCTCTCCGCGGTGGCTCAGGCCCCCGGCGTGATCCCGTCCCAGGGCATCGCACGCATGATCGCGGAGGGAAGTATCACCGGCGCGGCGCCCCCCACGCCCGACCAGATCCAGCCCGCGAGCCTCGATCTCCGCCTCGGGGATACCGCCTGGCGGGTGCGCGCCTCCTTCCTCCCCGGACCGCGCGCGCTTCTCTCCGAACGGCTCGACGATTTCGCGATGCACCGCATCGATCTCGGCCCCGGCGCCGTGCTCGAAAAGGGCTGCGTCTATCTCGTGCCGCTTGGCGAAGGGCTCGACCTGCCCGCAGGTGTCTGCGCCGTGGCCAATGCAAAGAGTTCGACCGGCCGGCTCGACCTCTTCACCCGGCTGATCACCGACCGCGGCACCGAATTCGACCGCATCGAGCCCGGCTATCGCGGCCCGCTCTATGCCGAGATCTCGCCGCGTTCCTTCTCGGTGCTGGTCCGCCCGGGCATGCGCCTGAACCAGATCCGCTTCCGCCGGGGCTCGGCCCTGCTCGACGACGAGGCCCTGCGCGCGCTCGATGCGCGCGAGCGATTGGTCGACGGCACGGCCCATGTCGCCGGCGGCCTCGCCTTCTCGGTCGACCTGCGCCCCCGCGAGGGCAGCCTGGTCGGCTACCGCGCGAAGCCCCATACCGGGCTGATCGACCTCGACCGCATCGGCCATTACGATCCAGCGGAATACTGGGAGCCTGTCGCCGCCCGCGACGGGCGCATCATCCTCGATCCCGGCGCCTTCTACATCCTGGTCAGCCGGGAATCGGTGCATGTCCCGCCCGATTATGCCGCCGAGATGGCGCCCTATCTCGCCATGGTGGGCGAGTTCCGGGTGCATTACGCCGGCTTCTTCGACCCCGGCTTCGGCCATGCGCTGGCCGGCGGCAGCGGCTCGCGCGGCGTGCTGGAAGTGCGCTGCCACGAGGCCCCCTTCGCGCTCGAGCACGGCCAGATCGTCGGCCGACTGGTCTACGAGCACATGGCCGAGCGCCCCGAGATCCTCTACGGTCAGGGCCTCGGCTCGAATTACCAGGGCCAGGGCCTGAAGCTCTCCAAGCATTTCCGCGCGCCGTGACCGCCCGCGGCTGACCTACCCTCGTGGCGCGTCTTCGTGGCCGGACATGACCCTGCCGATGAACCGACCCTTGGCCCGCGCATAGGCGGCGCGGTCGTCGCGGTGCCGCGCAGCGGTCTCGCGCTTCACCGCGGCGTATTCGGCGGCGTGATCGGGGCGGGCGCGCAGCAGATCGCGGAACCGCAGCCGGTCCCAATAGGTCGAACCCGGCGGCAGCATGTGCAGGTGATGCGTGCGTGCGCCGGAGGCGTCGCGCCGGATGAACCAGGCATAGGCGACACCGGCCTCCCCCGGCCCGGTCGGACGCCAGAAGTACTCGTAGCCCGCCGCTTTCAACACTGGCGCGATTCGGTCGTGCACGGTTTGCAGATCCGGCACCTCGATCAGCATGTCGACGATCGGCTTGGCGACCAGCCCCGGCACCGCCGTGCTTCCCACATGCTCGATGCGACCGATGGGGATCTCCGCGAGGCGTTCGCGCAGCCGCACCTCCTCGGCGGCGAAGGCTTCCGCCCATGCCGGATCGGGGTCCGCGAGCAGGATCGGCTCGGCCCGCGCCCGGGCCACGTGACAGGATTGGCCGTTCATCGGGGCGCTCCCCGTGGGCTCAATGCCCGGTCAGGAGAACATCTCCTCCTGGGGCGTGCCGAGCGCTAGCGGCTCCCCGTCCGCATCGTCCTCAGCCTCGCCGCGCGCCGGCAGCGGTCCGCCGGGATCGGGCCGGTTGTCGAGCAGGCCGGCGGCGCGCAGTTCGGCGATGCCCGGCAGGTCGCGATCGGATTCGAGGCCGAAATGGTCGAGGAAGGCCGGCGTGAGTACGAAGGTCATCGGCCGCCCCGGCGTCTGCCGTCGCCGGCCGAGCCGGACCCATCCGAGCTCGATCAGCAGGTCGAGCGTGCCGCCCGAGACCGAGACGCCGCGGATCTCCTCGATCTCCGCCCGTGTCACCGGCTGGTGATAGGCGACGATCGCCAGCGTCTCGATGGCCGCCCGGCTTAGTTTTCGGGTTTCCACCGCCTCGCGGGTCATCAGGAAGCCCAGGTCGGCGGCGGTGCGGAAAGCCCAGGCATCGCCGGTGCGCACGAGCTGCACCCCGCGCCCGGCATAGCGCGCCCGCAGCGCCGCCAGCGCCTCGCCGACATCGGAGCCCGCGGGCAGTCGCTCGGCGATCTCGCGCCCCGTCATCGGCTCGCGGCTCGCGAAGAGCACCGCCTCGACCATGCGCTCCTGCTCGGCGAGCTCGGGCACGGCGAAGGCCGGATCGGCGTAGAAATCGCGCGTGGTCTCGTTCATGCGTCATCCTCCCCGGGGCGCGCTCTGAGATAGATCGGCTGGAAGGCGGCGTCCTGGCGCAGGTCGAGCCGCCCGGCCTTGGCCAACTCCAGCGCCGCTGCGAAACTTGCCGCCGTCGCCGAGCGCCGCCGCTTCGGGTCACCGGCCCATTCGTCGGGCAGCCAGGCGGAAAGGCGCACCCAGTCGATCGCGGTGCCGATCAGCCCGCGCATCCGCTCCAGTGCCGCCTCCATGGTATAGACCGGCTCCCGCGCCAGGTGCAGCGGCGTGAAATCCTCGCGGGTCTTGATCCGCGCATAGGCGCGCAGGAGGTCGAGCATGTCGGCGGTATGGACCACCTTCGTCTGCCGGGTCACCGCCTCGGTCTGGCCGCGCGCGAAGACGTCGCGGCCGAGCTGATCGCGCGCCATGAGCCGCGCCGCCGCCGCGCGCATTGCCTCGAGTCGTTCGAGCTGGAAGGCGAGATGCGCCGCCAACTCGTCGCCGGAGGGCCCCTCCTCCGCCGGATCCGGCGGCAGCAGCAGGCGGGACTTGAGATAGGCGAGCCAGGCCGCCATCACCAGATAATCCGCGGCCAGCTCGATGCGAAGCCGCTTCGCGGCCTCGACGAAGTTCAGGTATTGCTCGGCCAGCCGCAGGATCGAGATCCGCCGCAGATCGACGCGCTGCGAGCGCGCCAGGGTGAGAAGCAGGTCGAGCGGCCCCTCGTAACCGTCGAGATCGACCACCAGCGCCTCGGCGGCGAGGCGCTCGACGGTGGCTTCGGCGTCGAAGAAATCCTCAGGCACCGGCCGCGCGCTCCCTCAGCTCGACGAATTCGGCCTCGAGCGCCGCCGGATCCGCCTGTCCCGCGGAACCCCGCACCGCCTGCGCCCGTTCCGCACGCGCCAGCGCCCTGCCCGCGAGTTCCGGCACCGCCTCCGCCACCGCCGCCGCCTCCGCGGGGTCGCCGTTGCAATGGAGCACCATGTCGCAGCCCGCCGCGATCGCCGCCTCGGCCCGCGCCCCGAACGGCCCGCGCAGGGCCTGCATCGAGAGATCGTCGGTCATCAGGAGCCCGTCGAAGCCGATGTCGCCCCGGATCCGCCGCATCACCTCCGGCGAGAGCGTAGCGGGGCGCGCCGCATCGAGGGCGGCATAGACCACATGCGCGCTCATCGCCGCGGGCAGATCGGCCAGCGCCCGGAATGGCGCGAAGTCGACCCTCTCGAGATCGGCCAGCGGCGCCGACACCTGCGGCAGGTCCACGTGGCTGTCGCGGGTCGCGCGCCCGTGGCCCGGCATGTGCTTCATCACCGGCAGCACGCCGCCGGCGATCAGGCCCTCGGCCACAGCGCGCCCGATCGCCGCCACCTCGGCGGGATCGGCGCCGTAGCAGCGGTTGCGGATGACGCCATGGGTGTCGGGCTGCACCACGTCGAGCACCGGCGCGCAATTGACGTCGATGCCCACGGCGCGCAGTTCCGCCGCGATCAGCCGGTAGCGCAGGTACATCGCCCGGGCCCGCAGGTCGCGGCCGGGCAGGCGCGCGCATTCCTCGAGCGCCGGCGCCCATTCGCGCCAGTCCGGCCCGCGCATCCGCGCGACCCGCCCGCCTTCCTGGTCGATCAGGATCGGCGCGTCGCGCCCGACCGCTTCGCGCAGATCGCCCGTCAGCCGCCTGAGCTGGCCGGGCGTCTCGATGTTGCGCGCGAAGAGGATGAAGCCCCAGGGCGCGGCCGCGGCGAGAAACCGCCGTTCGTCGGCACCGAGATCCGGACCCTGGCAGCCGAGGATGACCGCGCGGGGCGCCATCTATTGCAACGTTACCGGGATGCAATCGATGCTGCGGGCCCGCAGGGCCTCACACATGACGCGGGTTTGCTCGGTATTCTCGAAGCCCGCGACCCGCAGCCGGTAGAACACCCGCGCATTCGAGGTCGTCCGTTCCACATAGAGGCTCTTCGATCCCAGCAGGTCGCCGTTCTTGGCAACGAGTTGCGCCCAGGCCTGCCGGGTGATCGCTTCGCTGTCATAGGCGCCGAGCTGCACCAGCCGAGAACCCGGGCTGACGCTGCCGACCTCGCGCGCCTGCGCGACACCCGGCGCCGGGGCCGGAGCCGCGGCCGCGGCCGCGGCCGCGGCCTTCGGCTGCGCCTTGGGGGCCGCTGCCGGGGCCTTCGCGGTGGCGCGCACCAGGTTGCTCGGTCGGCCGAGCGGCCGCACCGCGGGCGCGGTGCCCTCGGGCAGCAGATCCGCCTCGACGGGCGCGTCCGCCTCAGCCGGCGCACCGCCCAGGTCCGGCGCCAGACCGACCTCGAGCGCCGCGAGCACTTCCTGGGCCTCGGCCTCGGGCATGCGCAGATCCCCGCCCTCCGCCGCATCCGGCAGGCTCGCGGGCGCCGCGACGACCAGTTCGCCCTGCGGCCCGTCCTCTTCCGCCAAGGCCGGCGGCGCAGGCTCCAAAGGCGTCCGTTCGCGCGGGACCGGCGCCGGCTGACCGGAGAGCACCGCATTGACCTCGAGGCCCTGATGCGCCGCCTGCAGCCCCCCGGGATCCTCGGGCTGGAGCCGCGCCGGCCCCTCCATCGCCCGGATGATCGGCACCTCGGTCGCATCGCGGGTTCCGAGCCGGTAGGACCAGAGCGCCATCGCGCCGACCAGCCCGACAAAGACCGCGGCGCCGGCCATCCGGCGGATGCTCGGGGGGATCAGCCGGTCGCGGACATCGCCCGCAACGGACTCGTAGTCGTCGCTGTAGAGATCGCGCATGGGGTTCTTGCCTGTTTTGACACACTATACCTTGTATGTGCCGCTGCTCCAACCCCGAAATGTCTTAACGGATGCCTCAGCGCATCTCTTCCATCGGGGTAACCCCGAGAATACCAAGCCCAGCGGCGATGACAACCTGTGTCGCGCGCACAAGTGCGAGCCGCGCGCGGCTCGTCTCCGGCGCCTCCTCGCGGATGAAGCGCAGCTCCGGATCCAGCTTGCCCTGATGCTGAAGCGAATGGAACTCAGACGCGAGATCAAAGAGATAGAAGGCGATCCTGTGAGGCTCATGTGCCGCCGCCGCCGATTCGACCTGCCGCGGCCATTCCGCCGCCTTGCGGATCAGGCGCGATTCGCCCGGCGCGCCGAGGCCGCCGAGAACTGCCGTGGCGAGCGCAGCGTCGCTCGTGTCGATGCCCGCAGCCGCACCGCGCGCCAGCACCGATTGCGCCCGGGCATGGGCATACTGGACGTAGAAGACCGGATTGTCCTTGGATTGCTCCAGCACCTTGTCGAAGTCGAAGTCGAGCGGCGCGTCGTTCTTGCGCGTCAGCATTGCGAAGCGCGTCACGTCGGGGCCGACCTGCTCGACCACGTCGCGCAAGGTGACGAAATTGCCGGCGCGCTTGGACATCTTGAAGGGCTCGCCGCCCTTGAAGAGCCGGACCATCTGGCAGAGCTTGACGTCGAGCGGCACCTTGCCGTCCGAGAGTGCGGCCACCGCCGCCTTCATGCGCTTGACATAGCCGCCATGGTCGGCCCCGAGCACGTCGATCAGCTCGTCGTAGCCGCGCTCGATCTTGTCGAAATGATAGGCGATGTCGGGTGCGAAATAGGTCCAGCCGCCGTCGGACTTCTTCACGGGCCGGTCGACGTCGTCGCCGTAAGCCGTTGATCGGAAAAGCGTCTGCTCGCGCGGCTCCCAATCTTCGGGCAGCTTGCCCTTGGGCGGTTCGAGCACGCCCTCGTAGATCAGCCCCCGCGCCTCGAGCGCGGCCAGCGCCGCCTCGATCCGCCCGGTGCCGTAGAGCGACCGCTCGGAGAAGAACCGGTCCATGGTCACCCCGAGCGAGGCCAGATCCTCGCGGATCAGCGCCAGCATCGCCTCGGTGGCGAAGTCGCGCACGTCCGGCAGCCATTCCTCGTGGTCCGTGCCGACGAGGCTCTCGCCGTGCTTCTCGGCGAGTTCGGCGCCGAGCGGAATCAGGTAGTCGCCGGGATAGGTCCCGTCGGGGAACTCCACCGCGCGCCCCAGCGCTTCCAGGTAGCGCAGATGCACCGACCGCGCGAGCACGTCGACCTGCGCGCCGCCGTCGTTGATGTAATATTCGCGGGTGACGTCGAACCCGGCGAAGTCGAGCAGCGAGGCCAGCGCATCGCCGAAGACCGCGTGGCGCACATGCCCCACATGCATCGGCCCGGTGGGATTGGCGGAGACGAATTCGACGTTGATCCGCCGCCCGCCGCCCGCGCCCGAGCGGCCGAAGTCGCGCCCCGCCGCCAGGATCGCCGGCACGGTGGCGAACCAGCGGCCCGGGTCGAGCCGCAGGTTGAGGAACCCCGGTCCCGCGACCTCGGCGGAGACCACCACCGGCGCCTCGGCGAGAATCCCGGCCAGCGCCTCGGCGATGGCGCGCGGCGCCGCCTTCGCCGGCCGCGCCAGCACCATCGCCGCATTGGTCGCCATGTCGCCATGAGCCGGGTCGCGCGGCGGCTCGACGGTCACCGCCCCGAGGTCGAGCCCGCCGGGCAGCGCATCCTCGGCCACGAGGCGCGCGATCGCCGCGTCGACCAGGGCCTTCATTTCTGCATAGATATCCATCGCCGGCCTCTCCGCCTGCAGCCTGCCCGCGGTTAACACAGGCAATCCGCCGTCTCCACGGACAAATTTCCTCCGCGCCGCCGGGATCCGGGATGCAGCACCGGTCCCGCTGCGCTAGCCTCGCGGGATGCGACGGCTCCTGTTCCCCGCCCTTCTCGCCCTCGCCGCCACTTCCGCCCGGGCGGCCGAGATCCTGAGCGCGGAGGCGTTCGAGCGCCTCGCCGAGGGCCGGACGCTGCATTTCACCGAAGGCGGCAGGCCCTATGGCTCGGAGCAGTTCCTGCCGGGCCGGCGCAGCCTCTGGCGCTACGCCGGCGAGGCCGAATGCACCGCGGGCAGCTGGCGCGGCGAAGGCGAGGCGATCTGCTTCCGCTACGACGGAAGGCCGGAGGAGATCTGCTGGCGCATCACCCGCGAGGCGGACGGCGTCTTCGTCGAGCTCCATGACAGCGACGACGGGCGCCGCCTGCGCCTCGGGAGCACAGACACCCTGCCCCTTCCCTGTCCGCAGACCGGAGCGGGAACCTGAACTGGCTGGCCAGCTTCAGTCATCCCACCATGCCTGCGGCGATCGATCCGTGACCGGGTCGAGACGCCTCGCCCCGGGGGCCCTTCACCGGCGGCTGATGGGCGATCGAGCATGCACTCCACCGGGTGCTCGACGTCACTCCGGACGGGAACCGCGCCCGAAGCCGTTGTTTCAGCCTTCGCAGGAACCATCATCCAAATGTGATGTACCTGAGCCGTCTTGCGGCGCCGCTTGACGCTGTCCTCTCCCGCCCGCAGATTGCCGGGAACATTCGGAGGTGAGCCCATGCCCGTCGTGAACCGCTTCGCCGAGCTCTCCCCCGCGATCGCCGAGTGGCGCCGGGACCTTCATGCCCATCCGGAGATCCTCTTCGAGACGCACCGCACCAGCGCCTTCGTGGCGGAGAAGCTGCGCGGCTTCGGCTGCGACGAGGTGGCGACGGGGATCGGCCGGACCGGGGTCGTCGGCGTGATCCGCGGCCGATCGAACGCCTCGGGGCGGGTGATCGCGCTCCGGGCCGACATGGACGCGCTGCCCATGTCCGAGGAGACCGGCCTGCCGCATGCCTCGAAGACGCCCGGCGCCATGCATGCCTGCGGCCACGACGGTCATACCGCCATGCTGCTCGGGGCGGCGCAATATCTCGCGGAGGCGCGCAATTTCGACGGTACCGCAGTGGTGATCTTCCAGCCGGCCGAGGAAGGCGGCGGCGGCGGGCGCGAGATGGTCGAGGACGGCATGATGGAGCGCTTCGGCATCGAGGAGGTCTACGGGCTGCACAACATGCCCGGCCTGCCGCTCGGCGCCTTCGGCATCCGGCCGGGCCCGATGCTGGCCTCGACCGACCTCTTCACCATCCATGTCACCGGGAGGGGCGGCCATGCGGCGCAGCCGCATGATTGCATCGACCCGATCCTCGCCGCGAGCCAGATCGTCGCGGCGCTCCAGGGGATCGTGGCGCGCAACACCGATCCGCTGAAGGCCGCGGTCGTCTCGGTGACCTCGTTCCGCTCCGAGAGCGACGCCTTCAACGTCATTCCCGGCCGGGTGGAGCTGCGCGGCACCTCCCGCGCACTTGACCCCGGGATCCGCGCGCTCATCGCGGAGCGCATCGCCGCGATCGTCCCGAACGTCGGCCGGGCCTATGGTGCGGAGGCGGTGCTGGATTTCCGGCCGGGCTATCCGGTCACCGCCAACGACGCCGGGCGCGCCGCCTTCGCGGCGC
>NZ_DAIUBO010000132.1:0-10409 GCF_036846665.1 Amaricoccus sp.
CATGATGCTGCTCGTCGGGCTCCTGATCACCATGGGGATCGGCTCGTCCTTCTCGACGGTGCCGATCATCGCGGTGATCTACGTGCCGCTCTGCATCAACTTCGGCTTCTCGCCGCTCGCGACCGTGGCGCTCATCGGCACCGCGGGGGCGCTGGGCGACGCCGGCTCGCCGGCATCCGATTCGACCCTCGGGCCGACCGCCGGCTTCAACGCCGATGGCCAGCACGACCATATCTGGGACACCGTCGTGCCGACCTTCCTGCATTTCAACCTGCCGCTGCTGGCGGCGGGCTGGATCGCGGCGATGGTACTCTGACGCGAGCGCGTGCATGGATAGAGCAACCCCGACCGCTGTCCCTTTCGCCACGACGACTGCCAATTGAGGAGGAAACCGACCCATGAATGATCCCCGTCTCGACAACACCCGCGTGATACGCTCGCCCGTGGGCACCGAGCTCTCCTGCAAGAGCTGGCTCACCGAAGCGCCGTTCCGGATGCTCCAGAACAACCTCGATCCCGACGTCGCCGAGCGGCCGGAGGAGCTGGTGGTCTACGGCGGCATCGGCCGCGCCGCGCGCAACTGGGCCTGCTTCGACAGGATCCTCGACACGCTCAAGACCCTCGAGGAGGACGAGACCCTGATCGTGCAATCCGGCAAGCCGATCGCGGTGCTCCGGACCCATGCGGACGCGCCCCGCGTACTGATCGCCAATTCCAACCTGGTGCCGCGCTGGGCGACCTGGGAGCATTTCCACGAGCTGGACCGCAAGGGCCTGATGATGTACGGCCAGATGACGGCCGGATCCTGGATCTACATCGGCAGCCAGGGCATCGTGCAGGGCACCTACGAGACCTTCGTCGAGATGGGGCGGCAGCATTTCGGCGGCAATACCAGGGGCAAGTGGATCCTCACCGCCGGGCTCGGCGGCATGGGCGGCGCCCAGCCGCTCGCGGCGACCATGGCCGGCTTCAGCATGATCGCCGTCGAATGCGACGAGACGCGCATCGATTTCCGCAAGCGCACGCGCTACGTGGACGAGAAGGCCCGCACCCTGGAAGAGGCGCTGGAGATCGTCGAGCGCGCCCATGCCGAGGGCAGGGTGGTCTCCGTCGGCCTGCTCGGCAATGCCGCCGAGATCCTGCCCGACATGGTCCGGCGCGGCATCAAGCCGGATGCGGTGACCGACCAGACCTCGGCGCATGACCCGATCAACGGCTACCTGCCGATCGGCTGGACCGTGGGCCAGTGGCGCTCGGAGGCCCAGAGCGACCCGGAGAAGGTCGCCCGCGAGGCGCGGAAATCCATGGCGGTCCATGTCCAGGCGATGCTGGACTTCCACGCCCAGGGCATCCCGACCGTCGATTACGGCAACAACATCCGCCAGGAGGCCAAGGACCAGGGCGTGGCCAACGCCTTCGACTTCCCCGGCTTCGTGCCCGCCTATATCCGGCCGCTCTTCTGCCGCGGCAAGGGGCCGTTCCGCTGGGTGGCGCTCTCCGGCGATCCGGAGGACATCTACAAGACCGACGCCAAGGTCCGCGAGCTGATCCCGGACGATCCCCATCTGCATAACTGGCTCGACATGGCGCGCGAGCGCATCTCCTTCCAGGGGCTGCCGGCCCGCATCTGCTGGGTGGGGCTCGGCGACCGCCACCGGCTCGGGCTCGCCTTCAACAAGATGGTGCGCGACGGCGAGCTCTCGGCGCCGGTCGTGCTCGGCCGCGACCATCTCGACTGCGGCTCGGTCGCCAGCCCGAACCGCGAGACCGAATCGATGAAGGACGGCAGCGACGCGGTCGCCGACTGGCCGCTCCTGAACGCGATGCTGGCCACGGCGGGCGGCGCGACCTGGGTGTCGCTGCACCATGGCGGCGGCGTCGGCATGGGCTATTCCATGCATTCGGGCATCGTGATCTGCTGCGACGGCAGCGAGGCGGCCGACCGGCGCATCGCGCGGGTGGAATGGAACGACCCCGCGACCGGGGTCTATCGCCACGCCGACGCAGGCTACGAGATCGCCATCGAATGCGCCCGCGAGAAGGGCCTCAACATGCCGATGCTGCGGCCGTGACTAACCGCGCCCGGCGCCCGGCCTCCGGGCCGCGGCGCCGGGCGCCCCGTCCGGACCGCGCCGTCCGGCTGGCGGGACATGCGAAGAACAGGGGAGGAAGGCGAATGAACATGGCGAGCAGGCAGGCGTGGCTTGGGGTGCGGCTCTTCGACGGCGCGATGCAGCACGAAGAACCCATGGCGGTTCTGGTCGAGGGCGATACCATCCGCCAGGTCGTCCAGGCGCAGGATCTGAGCGAGGCCGCGCTCGAGGGCTACGAGATCGTGGCGCGCCAGGGCGTGATGACCCCCGGTCTCATCGATTGCCACACCCATGTGGTCTATGGCGGCAACCGCGCCGCCGAATTCGAGGCACGCCTCGAAGGCGCCGACTACAAGGAGATCGCCCGGCGCGGCGGCGGCATCCTCAGCACCGTGCGCCAAACCCGCGCCGCCTCCGAAGAGGAGCTCTTCGCGGCGGCGCTGCCGCGGCTGCGCGCGCTGATGGCCGAAGGGGTGACGACGATCGAGATCAAGTCCGGCTACGGGCTCGACCTCGAGACCGAGCTCAAGCTCCTGCGCGTCGCCCGGCGCGTGGCCGAGGAGCTCCCGATCCGGGTCTCCCCGACCCTGCTCGGCGCCCATGCCCTGCCGCCGGAATACGCCGGCCGGAGCGACGATTACATCGCCCTGGTCTGCGAGGAGATGATCCCGGCCGCCGCCGAGGCGCGGCTGGCCGATGCGGTCGACGTCTTCTGCGAATCGATCGCCTTCTCGGTGGCGCAATGCGAAAGAGTCTTCGAGGCCGCCGCCCGGCACGGGCTGGCGATCAAGGGCCATACCGAGCAGCTCTCGAACCTCGGCGGCAGCGCGATGGCCGCCCGCCACGGCGCGCTCTCGGTCGACCATATCGAATATCTCGACGAGGCCGGGGTCGCGGCCATGGCCGCCTCGGGCACCGTGGCGACCCTGCTGCCCGGGGCCTTCTATTTCCTGCGCGAGACCCAGCGGCCGCCGATCGCGCTGCTGCGGCAATACGGTGTGCCGATGGCGGTGGCGACCGACGTCAATCCCGGAACCTCGCCGCTCTCGAGCATCCTGCTGATGATGAACATGGCCTGCACCCTCTTCCAGCTGACCCCCACCGAGGCGCTGCGCGGCATCACCGCCAATGCGGCGCGGGCGCTGGGCCTCGGCGAGAGGCTCGGCACCATCGCGCCGGGCATGCAGGCCGATCTCTGCCTCTGGGACGTGGAGCAGCCGGCGGAGCTCGCCTATGCCTTCGGGCCCGCGCGCCTGCGGCAGCGGGTGCTCGCCGGGGAGATGCGCGATGCAGCCTGACATGAGCCTCTGGACCGGGCGCGTCGATCCCGAGCCCCGGACGGAGCGCTGGCATCAGGTCGTCGCGCCGCTCGGCGAGGCTTCCCCGCCGGGCCGGGTGCTGATCGGCTTCCGCTCCGACGAAGGGGTCCGGCGCAACAAGGGCCGGCCGGGCGCGGTCGACGGGCCGCTCGCCATCCGCAAGGCACTGGGGCCGCTCGCCTGGCATTCCGCGGCGCCGGTCTATGACGCGGGCGACATCGCCTGCGCCGACGGCGATCTCGACGCCGCCCATGACGCGCTCGCCACCGCGGTCGCCGGGGCGCTGCGCGGCGGGCACCTGCCGCTGGTGATGGGGGGCGGGCACGAGATGGCCTATGGCTCCTGGCTGGGGCTGGCCCGCCATGCCGAGACCCTCCCGGCCGCGCCGGTCATCGGCATCGTCAATTTCGACGCGCATTTCGACCTGCGCAGCCCGGAATTCGTGATCTCCTCGGGAACGCCCTTCTCGCAGATCGCCCGTGCCTGCGCGGAGCGCGGCTGGCCCTTCCGCTATCTCTGCTTCGGCGTGAGCCAGGCCGCCAATACCGCCAATCTCTTCGCGCGGGCCGAGGAATTCGGCGTCCGCTTCCGGCTCGACAGGGACATGACGCTGGCCGATCTCGACGCGACACGGCGGGAGCTCGCGGGCTTCCTCGCGGGATGCGACCTGATCTACATGACCACCTGCCTCGACGTCTTCCCGGCGGCGGTGGCCCCGGGCGTGAGCGCCCCGGCGGCGCGCGGCGTCGCCGTGGAGGTGATCGAGCCGCTGATCGAATCGCTGCGCGACAGCGGCAAGCTCGCCGTCGCCGATATCGCGGAACTCAGCCCCGGCCTGGATCTGGACGGGCGCACGGCGCGGCTGGCCGCGCGATTGCTGCACACCATGAGCAGGACCGGGTAGGCCCGTCCTACCGGCGCCCCTCGCCGTCGACCCTCATCCCACCAAGGGCCGGGTGTCCCCAGCTCGATCGACCCGTGGCGATCGGGCCGCGCAGGCCCTGCCGGGGGCCGGCGCGCTTTGCACGCCGTCCAGGGCCGCCCCGTCCCGAACCTCGACCGACGGTGACGCTGCACCCCCTCGCCCTGCGGCTTGCGCCTCCGGGCGACCGGACCGGGCAAGGCGCCGCCGGGGCCTCGCCTTTTCGGTCCGGGGATGCTCTGCGGGCCGCGCTGGGCGCGGCCTCTTCCCTGTCCCGAGATTCGGTCTCGGACCGAAGGGCCGGTCGCAAGGGGCGCTGGCACGACAAACCTGCGACCCTTCCCCTACTGCCCGAAACGCTCCGCGGTCAGGCCGTCGAAGGAGATCTCCGGGTCGCGGCCCATCACCGCATCGGCCACCGCGCGCCCCGATCCCGCCGACATGGTCCAGCCCAGCGTCCCGTGCCCGGTGTTGAGATAGAGATTGTCGTAGCGGGTCGGCCCGATCACCGGCGTGCCGTCCGGGGTCATCGGTCTGAGCCCGGTCCAGCCCTCGGCGCGGGCGAGATCGCCCCCCTTCGGGAAGAGGTCGTTGACGACATAGCGCACGGTATCGGTCGCGCTGCTCCCCAGCTTGCGGTTGTAGCCGATGATCTCCGCCTGGCCCGCCACGCGGATCCGGTCGCCGAGGCGGGTGATCGCCACCTTGTGGGTCTCGTCCATCAGCGTCGATTGCGGCGCCGCCTCGGGATCTTTCACCGGCAGGGTGATGGAATAGCCCTTGATCGGATAGATCGGCAGCCGGATGCCGACGCTCCGCAGCACGATCGGCGCATAGGGTCCCAGGCAGCAGACATAGCGGTCCGCCGTCTCCCGCCCGGTGTCGGTCTCGACCCCCACGATCCGGTCGGCCTCCACCGCGAAGGACTGGATGGTGACCCCGTAGCGGAAGGTGACGCCGAGCTCCCTCGCCTTCTCCGCCAGCGCGAGGGTGAACATCCGGCAATCGCCGGTGCGGTCGGCGAGGAGCCGCAGACCGCCGACGAATTTCTCCGAGACATGGGCGAGGCCGGGCTCGGCGGCGATGCAGCCGTCGCGGTCGAGCACCTCGAAGGGCGAATCGAATTCCGCCAGCACCTCCTGGTCGGCCTTGGACGCCTTGACCTGCTTCTCGGTGCGGAAGACCTGGAGCGTGCCCTGCTCGCGCTGGTCGAAGTCCAGCGGCACCTCGGCCATCAGGTCGGTCAGCGCGTCGCGGCTGTAGTTCGAGACCCGCACCATGCGGCTCTTGTTCCGCCGATAGGCCTCCGGGTTGCAGTTCATCAGCATGCGCAGGCCCCAGGCCCACATCCGCGGGCTGATCATCGGCCAGATGAAGAGCGGCCGGTGGCGCATGAAGAGCCATTGCACCGCCTTCTTGGGTACGCCGGGCGCCGCCCAGGGCGAGGTCATGCCGTAGGAGAGCTCGCCTGCATTGGCGAAGCTCGTCTCCATGCCCGGCCCGGACTGGCGGTCGAGCACCAGCACCTCCGCGCCCTGCCGCGCCAGATACCAGGCGGTCGTGA
This sequence comes from Amaricoccus sp., assembly GCF_036846665.1. Classification (NCBI taxonomy): domain Bacteria; kingdom Pseudomonadati; phylum Pseudomonadota; class Alphaproteobacteria; order Rhodobacterales; family Paracoccaceae; genus Amaricoccus; species Amaricoccus sp. The sequence goes on from NZ_DAIUBO010000132.1 coordinate 5,899, forward strand.
CGCCGATGACGCCGGCGCCGAGCACGATGACTTTCATGGATATACCCCCTCGGGACGACCGAAACCCAGGCGCCAGCCTAGCGGTTCCGCATCGGCAACGGAACCGCCGGCGCATCCGGCGCGACCCGGTAATGATAGCGGGCGACCTCGCGCATCCCCAGCCCGCCGTAGAGCGCGCGGGCGGCCCCGTTGGCCTCGGTGACCGCCAGCGCCAGCACCGCGCCGCCCCGCGCCGCCGCCCAGCGCGCCGCGGCGCGCGTCAGCCGCGACCCCATGCCCATGCGGCGGGCCTCGGGGACGACCTCGAGGGCATGGAGCATGGCGGTCTCGCCATGAACGGCCACGAAGGCGCAGGCCGCCGGCCGGTCGCCCTGCCGGCCGAGCAGCCAGACCCTCGGGCCCGCCACCCGCGCCATCACCGCGCGCCGGCCCGGGCCGATCCCCCCGGCCTCCCAGATCTCCTCCATGCGCGCGACCGGCGCGCTGCAGCGCACCGTGGTCCCGCCATCCTCCGGCGCCGCCAGCGCATCGCTCGGGGCGGCGAGGATCAGCGTCGGGTCGCGCCGCCCGTAGCCCATGGCGGCGAGGCGCGCGTCGAGCGCCGCCTCGCCGTTGCGGATCATGAAGAGCGGCACCTGGCCCCAGGCGCGCATCGCCTCTGCGGCCGCTTCGATCGTGCCCTCCTCGCCCTCGAGGGTCGCCGCCGAGACCCGGCTGCCGCCCCCCGCCCCCCGTCGCAGCGTCCAGGGCCCGAGGCGCACCGCCTCCGCGGGCGGCCAGGTCGCGGCGAGAACGGCGAAGGCATCCATCAGATCACCGCCCGCTCGGGATCCGGCCGGCCCGCAGCGATGCGGGCGAAACCGAAGGGCGCGAGATCGAGGCTGCGGAACGCCCCCTGCCGGATCCATTCCGACAGGGCCCGCCCCACCGCCGGCGCCTGCTGCAGCCCGTGGCCGGAGAAGCCGTTGGCGAAGAGGAAATTGCCGATCGCCGGATGCGGGCCGACGATGGCGTTGCGGTCGAGCAGGTTCATGTCGTAATGCCCGGCCCAGAAGCCGCGCAGCTTCAGCGCCTCGAAACGCGGCGAGCGCGTGGCGAGCGCCGGCCAGACGAGATCCTCCCACTCCGCATGCGCCGGCTCGAAATCCTCCGCCCCGACCGCGAGATCGGGATCGGGCGTTGCGCCGGCGATGAAGCCCTCGCCCTCGGGGCGCCACCAGACGCCCGAGGGCTCCACCGTCAGGGGCAGCGGCCCTTCGGGCGGATCGGCCGCGGCGAAGACGAAGACCGTGCGCTTGCGCCGCTCGACCGGCAGCGCGATGCCCGCCAGCGCCGCGATCTCGGCACCCCGGCCGCCGGCGGCGTTCACGAACCAGTCGCAGGCGATGCGCCCGCCGCCGGCGAGCCGCACCGCCGCCACGCGATCCCCCGCGAGATCGAGCCCCGCGACCGCATCGGCCAGATAGACGACGCCCGCCGCCTTCGCGCGCGCCCGCAAGGCGGCGAGCAGCCCCATGTTGTCGAACCAGCCCTCGCCGCTCAGGCCCAGCGCGCCCAGCACCAGATCCCCGGTCGCGAGATGCGGGAAGCGCGCGGCGAGCGCCCCGGGATCGAGCAGGGCGATCTCCGCCCCCTCGGCGCGCTGCACGGCATGATTGGTGCGCAGGATCGCGGCCTGGGCCTCGCTCCCGGCCAGGGTCAGATAGCCATTCTCGCGGAAATCGACGCCGAGGCCGCGGATGAACTCGAGCCCATAGGCCGACATCCGGACATTGAGCGGATGGGAGAACTGCCGCCGGATCCCGCTCGCCGCCAGCGCCGTCGCCGCGCGCGCATAGCTCGGGTCGGGCTCGACCACCACCACGCGGCCGGGAAAGCCGAGCATCGCCAGATGGCAGGCGGTGGCGCTGCCGAGCGCGGCGCCGCCGCAGATCACCACATCGGCGTCACTCGCCATCGTCGGGATGGCCCGTGGCGGCGAACCAGCCCCCGACCACGCGCGTGCCCACCGCGGCGGGATCGGGGCGCTCGCTGCGCGCGATCACCTCGGTGGCGAAGCCGTCGGCGCTGTCCCGGGGCCGGTAGCCGATATGGCCCGCCCGCGCGTTCGAGACCGCGGCACGCGCATTGTCGGAGGTGCCGTAGATCACCGAGAAGCCGACCCGCGGCGCGGTGAGCGCGGCCTCCGCCAGCCGCACGCAATCGGCGAAGGAGAGCCAGGACCAGAGCATGCGCCGGTCCTGCGGCGCCTCGAAGCAGGAGCAGATCCTGAGGCAGACGCTCTCCACCCCGAACTTGTCCCAGTAGAGGCTCGCGAGATCCTCCACGAAGGTCTTGGTCAGGCCGTAGAAGGTGTCCGGCCGGTGCGGCACCTCGGTATCCGGCACCGCCTCGACGGCATGGAAGCCGACCGCATGAATCGAGCTCGCATAGACCACGCGCCGGACCCCGTTCCGCCGCGCGCCCTCGTAGACGTTGTAGGCGGCGGGCAGGGTGTCGGCCATGATCTCGTCGAAACTCTGCTCGCGCGGCTGGCCGGCGAAATGCAGGATCGCGTCGCAACCCTTCGTCGCCGCCAGCGCCTCCTCCCGGTCGGCGAGATCGCATTGCACGATCTCCTCATGGGCCGCCGCCGCGCCCATGTCCTTCACATCCACCAGCCGCAGCCGCGCGGCGAGATGCGGCAGGCCGGCCCGCAGATGGCTTCCGAGGCTGCCGGCGGCGCCGGTGATCAGGATGCGTTCGAATTCGGGCATGGGGTCAACCTTTCTCGGCGGCTTCGCGCATGGCGCTCAGCGTCTGGCGCGGCGTGAGGCTCTCGACATCGATCGCGAGAGTGAGCAGGGCGCCGCCTGCCGAGGCCCGCGCGCGGGCGAAGGCGGCGGGAAAATCCTCGCTGCGCGCCACCCGCTCGCCGTGGAAGCCATAGGCGCGGGCCAGCGCGGCGAAATCGGGATTGACGATGTCGGTGAAGCTGACCCGGCCGGGAAAGCTGCGCTCCTGATGCATGCGGATCGTGCCGTAGCTGCCGTTGTCGAGCACGAGCACGATCGGCCGCGCGCCGGTCTGGAGCGCGCAGCCGAGCTCGGAGGCCGTCATCTGGAAATCCCCGTCGCCCGCGAAGCAGACCACGCAGGCTTCGGGGGCCGCCAGCTTCGCGGCGATGGCGGCGGGCAGGCCGTAGCCCATCGCGCCCGATTGCGGCGCCAGCAGCCTCGTGCCGCCGCGGAAGCGGAAATGCTTGTTGAGCCAGATCGTGAAATTGCCCGCCCCGTTGGTCAGGATCGCACCCTCGGGCAGCACTTCCCCGAGATGCGCCATGACCGCGCCCATGTCGAGCGCGCCCGGCTGCGGCGGGGTGGCGAGGCTCGCGATCCACGCGGCCCGCGCCGCCGCCGTGCGCGGCGCCCAGGCCGCCCGGCCGTCCAGCTCGATCCCATCGAGGGCGAGGAGCAGATCCTCGGGACGGCAGGCGAGCGCCAGTTCCGCGGAGAAGACCTTGTTCGGCACTTCCGGGCCGGGATGGACATGGATCAGCCGCTGCGCCGGTTGCGGGCTGGCGAGCAGCCCGTAGCCGTCGGTGGTGATCTCGCCGAGCTCGCTGCCGAGCGCGAGCAGCACGTCGGCGTCGCGGATCAGCGCGCGCACCCCGGGCGTCTTCCCGAGCCCCGCATCCCCGACATAGCTCGGGCTGTCGTTGTCGAGCAGATCCTGGCACCGGAAATCGGCGAGGACCGGCAGGTGGTTCGTCTCGGCGAAGCGCCGGAGCGCCGCCCGCCCGGCCTCGGACCAGCGCCCGGCGGCGATCACCAGGGGCGCACGCGCCTGGCCGAGGAGGCGCGCCACCGCCTCCCGCGCCCCGGCGCCCGGCCCGGGGCGCGGCACGCAGATCGAAGGGCCGGGCGCGGCCCCGGTCGGGGCGGTCAGCACGTCCTCGGGCAGGGCGACCACCACCGGGCCGGGCCGGCCCGATTGCGCCACCGAAAAGGCGCGGGCGATGGTCTCGGGCACGCGGTCGGCATGGCCGATCTCGGTGGCCCATTTCGCGATCGGCCCGAAGGCCGCGCGGTAATCGATCTCCTGGAACGCGTCCCGCCCCGCCGCCTCGGTGCCGACCTGCCCGACGAAGAGGATCATCGGCGTCGCGTTCTGCATCGCCGTATGCACCCCGATGGCGGCATTGGTCGCGCCCGGGCCGCGGGTGACGAAGACGATGCCGACGCGCCCGGTCAGCTTGGCCCAGGCCTCGGCCATAAAGGCCGCGCCGCCCTCCTGGCGGTTCGGCACCATCCGGATCCGCTCCGCGGCGTCGTAGAGCGCGTCGAGCACCGCGAGATAGCTCTCGCCGGGCACGCCGAAGGCCGTGTCCACCCCCTGCGCCAGCAGGCAATCCACGAGAAGCTGTGCACCGGTCCGCATCGCCGCGATCCCCCCGGGCCGGAGAGCATCACATTTTCGGGGCGGATGATAGGGGCTGCCGCCGGTGCCCGCCGCACCATGCCGGATTCGGC
>NZ_DAIUBO010000133.1:0-10343 GCF_036846665.1 Amaricoccus sp.
GCCCACATGGCCGGTCCTCGGCCGGAGGATGCGCGCCTGGGGAATCAGCCGGCGGGGTGGCTCCGCGATCTCCGGCGGGGCGATCGTGTCGCCCCGGCCGCTGAAGATCAGGGCCGGTGCCGCCACCCGCCGCAGATCGACCTCGCCGCCGAGAAAGCGCCAGCGGCCCGTCGCCGTGTCGTTGCGGATCTGCCAGCCGATAAGGAGATCCCGCGCCGCGGGCAGGGGCATGGGAACGCCGTCGGCCAGCCAGTCCTCGAGCGCGACGAAGAGCATCGCCGCCGCCCCGTCCGGATCCATGCGGGCGAGCTTCTGGAACTTCAGCGCCGCCTGCATCGGATTGACCAGCGCGAAGAGCGACTGGAAGAAGGCGACCGGCACCATCCCGAATGCGGCGCCGAGCCCCTCGAGCAGCCGTTCGGCCCGCTCCGTGCCCTCGGATCGGATCAGCGCCCGGAACGAGCCGGCGATCCCACGGGTCGAGGCGAAATCCCAGGGCGCGCCGATGGTGACCAGCCGCGCGACCCCCTCGGGCACCCTCGCGGCCGCGCCGGCCGCCAGCGTCCCGCCCATGCAATAGCCCATCAAGGCCACGGGCCGGCCGCCTTCCTCCAGCACCTGCCGAAGCGCCGGAAGGAGTCGCCGCCGCCCGTAGTCGTCGAGCCCGAACCCCGCCTCCTCGGCACCCGGCTCGCCCCAGTCGAGCAGGAGGGGGCGAATGCCCTGCGCGGCCAGCCAGCGCAGCACCGAACGGCCGGGGGCGAGGTCGAGGATATAGGAGCGGTTGATCAGGCTCGGCACCGCGAGCACCGGCGGCCCCAGCGGGTCGGTGGCCTCGGGCGTCGCGCCGAAGTCGAGCAGCCGCGCCGAGCCCTCGGACCAGATCACCGGCGGTTCGCGCAGCGTCCGGCGATAGGGATGGCGCTGCCAGATCTCCAGTCCGGCGACCGTGGCGGAGAGGCGCGCGGCGATCTCGCGCGCAACCTCGGTCTGGTCGAGATCCGGGCCGAGCGCGGCGGCGCTGCCGGCCAGATGCGGGTGCCAGGGAAAGCGCTCGTGATCCGACAGCGGCGCCGCCATCAGCGCCTGGGAATAGGCCAGCGCCGCCGTGCCGAGATGGAAGGGCAGCGGCGAGGGCTGGCCGATCCTGTGCGCGGCGGGCCCGGTGCTCACGCCCCGGTCCGGCCGGGGCGCGGCGCCGGCGCGGGCCCGTGCAGGGCGCAGAGCGCCAGGTGCCGCTCCCAGAGGTCGAGGTATCGTGCCGCCCGCCGCCGCGCGACGGAATCCGCCGTCCCGGCCTCCGGCCGGATGGCACCGGGTTCAGCCTCGATTTCCTCGATCCTCGTCATCAGGTTCCCCGCGGGAAATTCGCACCTGCAAAAAGCCTTTGCGCCCAGCCGCCCGGTCGGTAATCTTGAGCTTGGCGGAAGCGACATTCACCAGGAGACATGCGTGTGGCCGAAAGCAAGGACAACAGCGCCGAGCCCATCGTCATCAAGAAATACGCCAACCGTCGCCTCTATAACACGGCCAAGTCGAGCTATGTGACGCTCGAACACCTCGCGGAGATGGTCCGCGCCGGTCAGGATTTCGTGGTCAACGACGCGAAGACCGGCGAGGACATCACCCGCGGCGTGCTCGCGCAGATCATCTTCGAGGAGGAAGCCAAGGGGCATACCATGCTGCCGGCGAACTTCCTGCGCCAGCTCATCCGGCTCTACGGCGACACGCTGCAGGGCTTCGTGCCCGGCTATCTCGATGCCTCGATGGAAACCTTCGCCCGCAATCAGGAATCGATGCGCGAGCAGGTGGCAAAGGCCTTCGAGGCGAACCCGGCGCTCGCGAATTTCGAGACGCTGGCGCGCTCGAACATGGAGTGGTTCGAGAACGCCATGCGCATGTTCGCGCCCTTCGCGACCGGCATGGGCGGCACGAGCGCCCCGCCGGCGAAGACCCAGAAGCGCGACATGGAGATCGACGAGCTGAAGAAGCGGCTCGCCGAGATGCAGGCCCAGCTCAGCCGGCTGGTCAAGGAGGACTGAGCGCGCCTCTACGCCGTCGCGGCGAGCCCGTCGCCACCCCGCGCCGGCGGCATTTCCGGCTCGGCCGCGGGGCGGCCCACCAGATAGCCCTGAAGGCAGTCGATCCCGGCCGCGTGCAGCCAGTCGGCCTCGGCCGGCGATTCGACCCGCTCGGCGACGGTCATCATCTCGAAATGCCGCGCCAGGGTGGTCAGGCAGCTGATCAGGACCTGGCAGTCGCGGCTCCTGTGCACGTCCTGCACGAAGGCGCCGTCGATCTTGACGATGTCGAAGCGGAAATCGCGGAAATGGCGGAAGCCGGTGGCCCCGGCGCCGAAATCGTCGAGGGCGAAGGCGGGACCCATGCGCCGCACATGGTCCATGAACTCGATGGTCTGGGCGGCATCCGCCAGCGCCTCGCCCTCGGTGATCTCGAGGATCAGCCGGCCGCAGACGCCGCTGCCGCCGCGATGCGCCGCGGCGAGGATCGCCAGCCACTCCTCGTCGCCCATCGAGAGCGGCGACATGTTCACCGAAAGCCGCAGCGCCGGATTGGCCGCCAACGCGCGCAGCGCATGCGCCAGCCCGAGCCGGTCGATGGCCCGGCCGAGGATCCCGTCCTCGACCGACGGCATGAAGCCGCCGGCGGGCAGAACCTGTCCATTGGGCAGCCGCAGCCGCGCCAGCATCTCGTAGAAGGCCGGCATCCGCGGGTTCTCCGCGCGCACCACCGGCTGATAATGGAAGCTCACCCGCCCCTGGGCCAGCGCCTGGGCCACGGTGAAGCGGATCCGCGCCTTGGCCTCGACGCGCGTCATGGTCATGGCCTGCTCGGCGTCGCTCATGGTCTTGAGCAGCCTGAAGGCATCGATCGAGGGCATCTGGTGCATGGCGCGCTGACCTTCCGTTCCGCTGACCCGGTTTACCTAACGCATTGTTCTCTAAAAGTTCGTGAACTGGGTAAAACTGTTCGGTTAATGTTCCGTTAACCCCCGGCACCGCAGATTTCGGCGTCCCGCGGCCGCAAGACGCCACATCTCGGCGTTCGGCAGGCAGGCCGCGCCCCTTGCCCCGTCTGCGCAGCTCTGCGAGGAAATTCCGGCGGGGCGGAAGCGAGGCGGAAAGGACGTGCCGGATCGCATCGAGCGGGAATCATTGCGCGCCTGGACGCTGGCGGCGGGCCGGGTCGCCGAATCGCTGCGGGTCGATCCCGAAACCGGCCTCGATTCCGCCGCTGCCGCCGACAGGCTCGCGCGCCACGGGCCCAACGATCTGGGAGAAACCCGCTTTCCCGGTCCCGCCGAGATCCTGCTCGCGCAGTTCCGGGGCGCGATCTTCTGGCTGCTGATGGCCGCGGCCGCGCTCTCGCTCTGGATGCAGGACCGGATCGAGGCGCTCGCCATCGCGGCCGTCCTGATCCTGAACGGGCTCATCGGCTTCTCGATCGAGCTGCGGGCGATGCAATCCATGCAGGCGCTGCGGGCGATGTCGCGCATGCAGGCCCGGGTGCGCCGCGACGGCGCCGTCCGCCAGGTCGCCGCATCGGAACTCGTTCCCGGCGATCTGGTCCTGCTCGATGCGGGCGAACTGGTCCCGGCCGACCTGCGCCTGATCGCGATCGCCGACCTGCATTGCGACGAATCCGCGCTGACGGGCGAATCGGTTCCGGTCGTGAAGTCGACCTCTCCCCTGGACCCCGACACGCCGCTCGCCGAGCGGGCCAATATGGCGTTCCGGGGCACCGCGGTCACCCGCGGCATCGGGACCGGACTCGTCGTCGCGACCGGCGCGGATACCGAACTCGGCCAGATCGCCGATCTGGTCGCCGCCGCGGAGGAGCGGCGCTCGCCCCTGGAGAAGCGCCTCGAGGCGCTGGGCCGCCAGCTGGCCTGGGCCGCCATGGCCGCCGTCGCGGCCCTCGCGGCACTCGGGCTGGCGGCGGGCCAGCCGGCCATGGAGATGATCCGCACCGCGGTCGCCCTGGCGGTGGCGGCCGTTCCGGAGGGCCTGCCGGTCGTCGCCACGCTCGCGCTCGCCCGCGGCATGTGGCGCATGGCGCGGCGCAACGTGCTGGTGAACCGCCTGTCGGCGATCGAGACGCTGGGCTCGGTCGGCCTGATCCTCACCGACAAGACCGGCACGCTCACCGAGAACCGCATGACCGTGGCGGCGGTGCTGCTGCCCGACGCCGCGGACCCCGCGAACGACCCCGCCCTCGACAGGCCGGGGGCGCGCGCCCTGCTGGCGGCGGCGGCCCTCTGCTGCGACACAGGCGAGACCGGCGGCGATCCGATGGAGCGCGCGATCTGCGCGGCGGCCGCGGAGGCGGGATCGCCGCGCGAAGGCCTCCTTGCCGAGGCCCCGCGGACCCGCCTCCTGCCCTTCGACCCCGAGCGCAAGGTCATGGCCAGCGTGCACCGCGCGACCGATCACGACTTCGTCGTGGTGAAGGGCGCGCCGGAAGCGATCGTCGCGCGCAGCATCCGGGCGATCACCCGCGACGGCCCGGTGGCTCTCGACGATGCCGCGCGCGCCGGGCTGGTCGACCGGGCCGAGGCGGCCGCCCGCAGGGGGCTCCGCCTGCTCGGCGTGGCGCGCCGGGATCCCGCCGGACCGACCTCAGAGATGCTCGACGGTCTCGACTTCCTCGGCTTCCTCGCCCTGCACGACCCGCCGCGCCAGGACGTGCGCGCGGCGATCGAGCGATGCAAGGCCGCCGGCCTCCGGATCGTCATGGTGACCGGCGATCACCCCGCCACGGCCCGGCGGATCGCCGAGGAAACCGGCGTGGTCGGCGCCGACGCCCCACCCGGACAGCATTTCTCCCGGAGCGATTCCCGGCTCTCGCAGGCGGAGCGCGAGCAACTCGTGGCGGTGCCGGTCTTCGCGCGCATCGCACCGCGCTCCAAGCTCGACCTGGTGAGCCTCCACCAGGAGGCCGGCGCCGTGGTCGCCATGATCGGCGACGGCATCAACGACGCGCCGGCGCTCAAGAAGGCCGACATCGGCATCGCCATGGGCCAGCGGGGCACCCAGGTCGCCGTGGAGGCCTCCGACATCGTGCTGCGCGACGACAGCTTCGCCTCGATCGTCGCGGCGGTGCACGAGGGGCGGGTGATCTTCGGCAACATCCGGCTCTTCATCCGCTATCTCTTCGCCTGCAACCTCAGCGAGATGCTGGTGGTGGGGGGCGCGCTCGCCCTCGGCATGCCGCTGCCGCTGCTCCCGATGCAGCTTCTCTTCCTCAACCTCGTGACGGATGTCTTCCCCGCCCTCGCACTCGGTGCCGGCGAGGGGCCGCGCGACATCATGTCCCGCCCGCCGCGCCCCGCGGACGAGCCACTGATCGGCCGCCGCGGCTGGACCAGGATCGTCGTCGAGGCGGCGGTGATCGCGACCTTCACCCTCGCCACCTTCGCCGCGGCGCTCGGCCATCCGGAGGCCGTCGGGACCGATCCCACGACCATCGTGTTCCTGTCGCTGGCCTTCGCCCAGATCTGGCACATCTTCGCGCTGCGCGAGCGGGGCGAAGCCCTGTGGGACAACGCGATCACGCGCAATCGCTTCGTCTGGGGCGCGCTCGCCCTGAGCACCCTGCTGATCCTCGCCGGAACCTTCACCCCGCCGGTATCCGGCGCGCTGGACCTCCGGGCCCCGGACGCGACCGGATGGGCCCTCGCCCTGGCCGCGGGCCCCGCCGCCCTCGCGACCAACACCGCAATCGCGGCGTTCCTCGGCCGTGGATCACCGAATGCAGGCTGATGCCCCGGCGCATCGCACGGCCCGCGCCGCATTCCCCCGGAGGAGCAAGCCGCAGGGCGAGGGAGGTGCAGCCTTCCCGCCGGTCGGGGATCGGGAGGGAACGGACTCAGCCCCCGCCCGCGCGTGGCTCCGCCAGATTCCGCAGGGCGGCCGCATCCAGGCGGAAGCCGGACTCGATCCAGAGCGCCTCGAGGCGCCGCAACTCGGCCCCGAGCGCGCGCCCGTCGAGCGCGAGATCGGCGGCGCGCAGCGGAAAGACCGCCGCCGCTCCGCGCGCGATCTCGCGCTCCAGGCCCTCCGGCGGGGCGGAGCCCTCGCAGGCGGCGCGCACCAGCGCGGCGTCCCGGGCAGCCTCGGCCCCGTGGCGATACGCGGCCCGGGCGGGGGCGGCGCCCGGCTCGTCGAGCGCCGCTCGGCTCGCCGCCAGCGCCCTGGCATCGGCCTTGGAGAGACGCAGGCGCTCCGCCCAATCCTCGCCCCTGCCGAGCGCCGCCAGGCGGCGCTGCCAGCGCGGCGGCGCACCGAGCGCCCGCTCACCGGCGACGAGCGCCGCGATCGCGGTCGGGTCGGCCCCGGGCAGGACGGTGCCCAGAATGCCCGTCGCCGCCATGGCGGCCAGCGCCGGCGCGGAATCCGGGGCGGCGAGCAGCCGGGTCATCTCCGCCCCCACGCGCTCGCGCGAGAGCTGCGCCAGCCCGGCGCGGCCCTCGGCGCAGGCGGCGAGGCCCTCGGGGTCGAGCCCCTCCTCGGGATGGCCGTACCAGGCATGGAAGCGGAAGAAGCGCAGGATGCGCAGGTAGTCCTCGGCGATGCGCGCTTCCGCCGCGCCGACGAACCGCACCCGCCCGGCCCGCAGGTCGGGCAGCCCGCCGAGCGGATCGACCAGGGTGCCGTCGGGCTTCGCATAGAGCGCGTTCATGGTGAAGTCGCGCCGCGCCGCGTCCTCGGCGATGTCCCTGGAGAAGGCCACCACCGCATGCCGGCCGAAGGTCTCCACGTCGCGGCGGAAGGTCGTGACCTCGAAGGGCTGGCCGTCGAGCACGAGCGTCACCGTGCCGTGCCCGATGCCCGTGGGCACCGCCTTGACGCCCGCCGCCTCTGCCAGCGCCAGCACCGCCTGCGGCAGCGCGTCGGTCGCGAGATCGATGTCGGCCACCGGCGCGCCGAGGAGCGCGTTGCGCACGCAGCCGCCGACCAGATAGGCCGCATGCCCGGCCTCGGTCAGCAGCGCGCAGACCGCCTGGGTGCGCGGCGCGGCCAGCCAGGGGTCGCCCAGCCGCATCACGGATCGCGCATCCGGTCCGAGAGCGTGCGGAGCATGCGCGCGGTGGCGCCCCAGATGTAATGCGGCCCGTAGGGCAGCGCGTAGTAGCGCCGCCAGGCGCCCTGCCAGCGCCGGCCGTGGATCTGGAAATTCCCGGGATCGAGCACGAAGGCCAGCGGCACCTCGAAGATCTCGTCCACCTCGCGGCGGTCCGCCACGGGCACGAAACCCGCGTCGATGAGCCCCACGAAGGGCGTGATCGTGAAATGCGTCACGGTCTCGTGCCGGTCGAAATGCCCGAGGATCTCGACCTGCTCGGGGGCGAGCCCGATCTCCTCGCGGGCCTCGCGCAGCGCGGCGCCGAGCGCGCTGCCGTCGCCCGGATCCTGCTTGCCGCCGGGAAAGGCGATCTGGCCCGGATGATGCCGCAGGAGCGCCGCCCGGCGCGTCAGCAGCAGGTTCAGCCCCGCGCCGCGCTCCACCAGCGGCACGAGCACCGAGGCCGGCCGCGAGACCCGCCCGGCCGACGGCCGGACCCCGGGGTTCAGATCGAAATCCGACGAACCCCCGGCCGGCGCCTGCAGCGCACGCTGAAGCCGCGAGAGATTGAAGCAATGCCGGTCCATATCCCTAGATGGATCGCGCGCCGGAGCCGCGCAAGAGCGCCGGGCCGGGCGCTGCCCTCGTCCCGCTGCGGGACGAGCGAGGAAGAAAGAAGCGGCTCCATATGCGATCGTCCTGCAATTCCCGATCACCCGGGTTGATTCACACCCGCAAGTCCGACACAAAAAGCAGGAACGACTTCGCCAGCCCGCATGCCGGGGGACATCGCGGGCAGGAGCGAGAGCCAGGGCGCGCGCGCGGCGGGACAGCGCGGCGACTTGCAGCGAAAGCGGGGTGGACGCCTTGGCCGAAGGAATATCCGTCACGACGACGCAGGCCGGAGCCGGGCCCTGGCGCCTGATTCCCGCCGCCGCCGCCGCCGCCGCGACCCTCTGGTTCGCCGGCTTCGTCGCGCCGGTGTCCCACGGCGAGATCCCTCAATACGTCCTGCCCTGGGTGCCGATGCTCGGCATCGACTTCGCCTTCCGCCTCGACGGGCTGTCGCTGGCCTTCGCGCTGCTGATCTGCGGCATCGGCGCGCTGGTCTTCCTCTATGCCGCGACCTATTTCCGCAGCGACCGGCGGCTCGGCTCGCTGCTGCTCACGCTCATCGCCTTCGCCATCTCCATGCTCGGGCTGACCGTCGCCGACGACGCGGTGACGCTCTTCGTCTTCTGGGAGGGCACCACGGTCACCTCCTGGCTCCTGGTCGGCTTCGACCACGAGCGCGAGAAGTCGCGCGCCGCGGCGCTGCAGGCGCTCCTGGTGACCGGCATGGGCGGGCTCGCCCTGCTCGCCGGGCTCCTGATCATGGGCGGGATGGCCGGCACCTACCGGCTCTCGGAAATGAACGCCATGGGCGAGATGTTCCGGGCGAGCGGGCTCTATCCCCTGATCTTCGCGCTGGTGATCCTGGGGTGCTTCACCAAGTCCGCGCAATGGCCGTTCCAGTTCTGGCTTCCCGGGGCCATGGCCGCCCCGACCCCGGTCAGCGCCTACCTGCATTCCGCAACCATGGTGAAGGCCGGCGTCTATCTGATGGCGCGGCTGACGCCGGCGCTGGGCGGCACGGACCTGTGGATCTGGACGCTGGTGCCGGTGGGCGCCTTCACCATGATCCTCGCCTCAGTCTGGGCGATGCGCCAGACCGACCTGAAACTCATGCTCGCCTTCACCACCATCATGGGGCTGAGCGTCATCACCATGCTGCTCGGCGTCTCCACGCCCGAGGCGGCGGTCGCGGCCATGACCTTCCTGCTCGTGCATGCCTTCTACAAGGCCGGGCTCTTCCTCTCGGTCGGCATGATCGAGAAGGGCGCCGGCTCGCGCGAATATCCCGAGGTGGCGGGGCTCGCCGCGGCCATGCCGCTGACCACGACGGTGATCGCGCTCGCCGCGCTCTCCATGGCCGGGGCGCCGCCCTTCTTCGGCTTCATCGGCAAGGAGGTGATCTACGAGGCGGCGGGCCACGCCCCGGTGCTGCCGCTCTTCGTCGCCGGGGCGGCGCTCGTGGCGAATGCGCTGATGATCGGCTGCGCCGGCATGGTGGCGATCCGGCCGTTCTTCTTCCGGCCGCGCCGGAGCCCGCGGGACATGCCCGCCGATCCCGGCTGGGGCCTCTGGCTCGGCCCGGCGATCCTCGCGGCCCTCGGCCTCTTCTGCGGCCTCTTCCCCGGCACCGTCGATCACGCGCTGGTCGCGCCGATGGTGCATGCGGTCACCGGCGCCGAATCGCCGACGCATCTGGCACTCTGGCACGGCATCGGCGCACCGCTGATCCTGAGCCTCGTGACCTTCGCGCTCGGCGGCTGCCTCTATCTGCTGCTCGACCCGATCCGCGACAGGCTGGCGGCGGCCGAGCCCTCGCTGCCGCGCACCGAAGGCTGGTACGACGCGGCCCTGGTGGGCATCGCGGCGATCGCCGCCGCCCTGACCGGGGCGCTCCAGAACGGCCGGATGACGAGCTACCTGCGCTGGACCTTCCTCACGCTCGGGGCGCTGATCTGGCTGGCGCTCTTCGTCGGGCACGGCACCTGGCCCGCCTTCACGCTCAGCCGCGAGATCATGGACTGGGCGATCTTCGTGATCATCGTCGTCTCGATCGTCATGGTGCTGCGCACCCATTCGCGGCTGACCGCGATCACCGCGCTCGGCGGCGTCGGCTCCGGCATCGCCATCATCTTCGTGCTCTACGGCGCGATCGACGTGGCGATGACCCAGCTCTTCGTCGAGATCCTCGTGGTGATCTTCCTCGCCATCGCCATGGTGCGGCTGCCGCCGACGGGGGCCATGCCCTTCAGGGTCGGCAATGCGCTGGTGGCGGCGGTGCTGGGCCTCGGCGTCTTCGTGGTGCAGCTCTCGGTGCTCGGGACCGACCTCGACCTCTTCATGACGGTCTTCTTCGAGCAGAGCAGCGTGCCGTCGGCGCTGGGACACAACATCGTCAACGTGATCCTGGTGGACTTCCGCGGCTTCGACACCATGGGCGAGATCTCGGTCGTGGTCATCGCCGGGGTCGCCTCGATCGCCGCCCTGCGCGCCGGAAGGAGGACCCTGCGGTGAAATCGCTCATCCTCAGCACCTGCACGCGGATGCTCATGCCGCTGATCCTGATCCTCTCGGTCTTCGTCTTCTGGCGCGGCCACAACGAGCCGGGCGGCGGCTTCATCGCCGGGCTGATCGTCTCGATCACC
>NZ_DAIUBO010000134.1:0-10342 GCF_036846665.1 Amaricoccus sp.
GGGGCCACGCTGGAGAGGCCCGCGGCGCGCGCGGCGGCGAGATAGGCGGTGAAATCCGCCGCCAGCCCGCGGGCCGCGGCCTCGTCGAGCGGCGCGGCGGGATCGCAGGCCTCGAGCCGGGCGCGCCAGGCTTCCGACTGCGCCGCCCGCGCGGGCGCCCGCGCGGTGGCGATGGCGGCCGCGGACCAATCCGTGAAGGAGAGGTTCATCAGCGGCAGGTCGAGCAGCCATTCGCCGGGATAGTCGACGATGTCGAGATGCACGACCGTGGGTCCCGCGAGGCCCGTCAGCAAGCCGCGCCGGGCGACGCGCAGCGAGAGGCGCAGCGTCGAGATCGAGCGCGTGCTCTCGGGCCAGTGCGGCTCGGGCCCGGCGAGCGCCGCGAGATGGTCCTCGAAGGCGAAGCGCGGCAGGGTGTGATCGGGCTGCGGCTGGAGATAGGCGGTCTCGATCCGGCCTTCCGCGACGGCGCGCAGCTGCGGCATGCGGCCGCGGTCGATGAGATTGGCGACGAGCGAGGTGATGAACACCGTCTTGCCGGCCCGGCTGAGCCCGGTCACCCCGAGGCGGATCACCGGATCGAAGAGCGCCGAGCCGAGGTCCTCGACGGTATCCTCGATCCTGCGGCCGATCCGGTCGGTCAGGCGGTAGAGATCCAAGGCCCGGTTTCTCCCGTGTCGCGTCCGGGACCTGACCTATGGGCTTTGCCGGCCGGCTACAACTGTGCCGCCGCGAGCGGGGGCGGCCGCGGCCGGATGCGCGCTGGCCCCGGACGCATCGGCGGCGGGGACGGAAAAAACGCCGCGATCCTCGCGGACGCGGCGTCAGGTTGCAGGGCTTTCCCGGCGGATGCGCCGGGAGGGGAGGCAGTCCCGCGAAGCACACTGCGGGCAGGCAGATCCGGTTCAGGCGAGGGCGGGCAGACAGAAGAGCACGATGATCGCGGCGCAGAGCCCGGCCAGTCCGAGGGCTTCGCGTGCCAGCACCGCCGGATCGGCGGTCAGGAAGCGATGAGCGAGATCCTGCATGGCATGTTCCCTCTTTGAGCCAAGATGTTCCGTTAATGTTCCGACATTGTTTACGATCTGTCAAGCATATTCTGGAACGGAAAGAGAACATCAGCCGGTCGGCCTAACCCACCGAAAGCATTCGGATCGCCCGTTCGCGCTCCAGGAGGTAGAGCAGGACGCGCATCGCCCGGCCGCGCGGCGAGGTCAGCTCGGGGTCCTGGGCGAGCAGCAGCCGCGAATCGTCCTGGGCGGTGCGCATCAGCTCGGTCTGGGTCTCGAGATCGGCGATGCGGAACCGCGGCAGGCCGGATTGCTGCACGCCGAGCAAATCCCCCGCGCCGCGCAGGCGCAGGTCCTCCTCGGCGATGGCGAAGCCGTCCTCGGTGGCGCGCATGATCTCCAGCCGCGCCCGCGCCGTCTCGCCGAGCGGCGGGTCGTAGAGCAGCAGGCAGGAGGATTGCGCCGCGCCCCGCCCGACCCGGCCGCGCAGCTGGTGCAATTGCGACAGGCCGAAGGCATGGGCGGCCTCGATCACCATGATCGAGGCATTGGGCACGTCCACCCCGACCTCGATCACCGTCGTCGCGACCAGGAGCCGCAGCCGCCCGGCGGAGAAATCGGCCATGGCCGCGTCGCGCTGCGCCGGCGGCAGCTGCCCGTGCACCAGCCCGACCTTTTCGGGGCCGAAGACCGCGGCCAGCGCGCGGAAGCGCTCCTCGGCCGCGGCCATCTCGGCGGTCTCCGATTCGTCGACCAGCGGGCAGACCCAATAGGCCTGCCGTCCCTCGGCGATGGCCCTGCCGAGATGCTCGATCACCTCGCCGGTGCGCCCCGAGGAGACCAGCACCGTCTCGACCGGCTTGCGGCCCGGCGGCTTCTCGTCGAGCACCGAGGCATCCATGTCGCCGTATTGCGCGAGCGCGAGGCTGCGCGGGATCGGCGTCGCGGTCATGACCAGGATGTCGGGTGCCCGTCCCTTGGCGCCGAGTTCCATGCGCTGGCGCACGCCGAAGCGGTGCTGCTCGTCCACCACGGCCAGCCGCAGGTCGGCGAAGGCAACCTCCTTCTGGAAGAGCGCGTGCGTGCCGACCATGATCGCCGTCTCGCCGGACGCCAGCGCCTCGAGCTTGGCCGTGCGCTCGGCGCCCTTGACGCGCCCGGTCAGCAGGTCCAGCCGCACCCCGGCGGCCTGCGCCAGCGGCGCCAGCGCGGCGCGATGCTGGCGCGCGAGGATCTCGGTCGGCGCCATCATCGCCGCCTGGCCGCCGGCCTCGACGCAGGCGAGCATGGCGAGGAAGGCGACCAGCGTCTTGCCTGCGCCGACGTCGCCCTGGAGCAGCCGGTTCATCCGGAGCGGCGAGGCCATGTCGGCGATGATCTCCTCCACCGCGCGGGTCTGGGCGCCGGTGGGCGCATAGGGCAGGGCGGCGAGCACCTTCGCCCGCAGCTGCCCGTCGCCCCGGGTGACGAAGCCCTTGGCGCGCTTCACCCTCTGCCGCGCCAGTGCCAGCGTCGCCTGATGGGCCAGTAACTCGTCATAGGCCAGCCGCTCGCGGGCCGGCGCCCCCGGCGACAGATCCCGCGGCCCCGCCGGCGCATGGGCGGCGCGGATCGCCGCCTGCCAGGCGGGCCAGCCGCGCTTCGCCAGGAGCCCAGGCTCGATCCATTCGGGCAGGGCGGGGGCGCGCGCGACCGCGTCGCGGGCGGCGCGGGTCATCGTGCGCAGGCTCAATCCTTGCGTCAGGGGATAGACCGGCTCGAAGGCCGGCAGCTCCGCCGCCCCGCCCGGCATCAGCACATGGTCGGGATGGACCATCTGCGCCAGCCCGTCGAAGATCTCCACCCGGCCCGAGACGATGCGCCGCTGCCCGGCCGGGAAGGTACGCCGCATCCAGTCCTCCTGCGCATGGAAATAGACCAGCAGGAATTCGGTCCGCGCATCGCGCACATGGATGCGATAGGGCCGCCCGCGCGCGCTCGGCACCTGGTGAAGGCCGATCTCGACCTCGACCGTGGCCACCCCGGGCAGGGCCGCCTCGCGGATCGAGCCGCGCAAGGTCCGGTCCACGCCACCGACCGGCAGCGTCAGGAGCAGATGCGCCGGCCGGGTGATCTCGAGCTTCTCCAAGAGGCGCATGGTCTTGGGGCCGACCCCGTCCAGCGCGGTCAGATCGGCGAAGAGGGGAAAGAGGATCTCGGGGCGTCCGTTCATGGCGCGACTGAAATCGAGCCGCCGCGCCGGATCAACCGAATTCGCCCGCGTCCCACAAGTGTCCTGGCCCGCGGCGGCATGGCCCCGGGGGGCGGGCTCGGCAAAAAGTTTGCCGAATCCCGTTGCAGCCCGCCGCTGCAGCGCTGAGAATGGATCCGATGGCATCCCGTCGGGGGGGTGCGATCTCTTGCGGAGATGTCGAATCCATGGGGGCCCAATGAGCGATCCGGTTACCGAACTGACTTCGAACGGCCGCGTGACGCGGGCCGAGCTCCGGGTCGCGCCGGAGCTGGCCGCCTTCGTCGAGAACGAGGCCCTGCCGGGAACCGGAGTGGATGCGGCCGCCTTCTGGAACGGACTCGCGGCGCTGGTGCGGGATTTCGGGCCGCGGAACGCCGCCCTGCTGGCCCGGCGCGACGAACTCCAGGCCGCGATCGACGCCTGGCATCGCGAGGAGCGCGGCGGGCGCGAGGCCTACAAGGCCTTCCTCGCCGAGATCGGCTACATGCTGCCCGAGGGCGAGCCCTTCACCATCGAGACCGAGAACGTCGATCCCGAGATCGCGCTGGTGCCCGGGCCGCAGCTTGTGGTGCCGATCACCAATGCCCGCTTCGCGCTCAATGCGGCCAATGCCCGCTGGGGCAGCCTCTACGACTGCCTCTACGGCACCGACGCCATGGGCAGCGAACCACCCTCGGGCGCCTACGACCGCGGCCGGGGGGCGCGGGTGGTGGCGCGGGCGCGGGTCTTCCTCGACGAGGCCTTCCCGCTCGCCGGGACCAGCCACGCCGACGCGCGGCGCTACCATGTGCGCGGCGGGGAGCTCCTGGTCGACGACATGCCGCTGGTGGAGTCGGAGAAGTTCATCGGCTACCGCGGCCATCCGCGGGCGCCGGAATCGGTGCTCCTGCGCAACCACGGGCTGCACGTGGAGCTCGTCTTCGACCGCACCCATCTGATCGGCAGCCGCGACCAGGCGGGGCTCGCCGACGTGCGGCTCGAGAGCGCGATGTCGGCGATCATGGATCTGGAGGATTCGGTCGCCTGCGTCGATGCCGAGGACAAGGTCGGCGCCTACTGCAACTGGCTCGGGCTGATGAAGGGCGACCTCGTCGAGACCTTCCAGAAGGGCGGCGCGCAGGTGATCCGCCGCCTGAACCCGGACCTGACCTTCACCGCGCCCGAGGGCGGCGAGGTCACGGTCAAGGGCCGGGCGCTCCTGCTGGTGCGAAACGTCGGCCATCTGATGACCAATCCCGCGATCCTCGACGCCGACGGCGGCGAGGTCTTCGAGGGGCTGATGGACGCGATGGTGACGGTGCTCATCGCCATGCACGACCTCAAGAAGTCCAAGGGCCCGCGCAACTCGGTCACCGGCTCGGTCTATGTGGTCAAGCCCAAGATGCACGGCCCCGACGAGGTCGCCTTCGCCGACGCGGTCTTCGGCCATGTGGAATCGGTGCTGGGCCTGCCGCGCTATACCGTCAAGCTCGGGATCATGGACGAGGAGCGGCGCACCAGCGTCAACCTCAAGGAATGCATCCGCGCAGCGAAGCACCGGGTCGTCTTCATCAACACCGGCTTCCTCGACCGCACCGGCGACGAGATCCACACCTCGATGGAGGCCGGGCCCTTCAGCCGCAAGGACTTCATCAAGCGCAAGGGCTGGATCATCGCCTACGAGAACCAGAACATGGACATCGGCCTGGAATGCGGCCTCTCCGGCCGTGCCCAGATCGGCAAGGGCATGTGGGCGGTGCCCGACCGGATGGCGGCGATGCTGGAGACGAAGATCGAGCATCCCAAGGCCGGGGCCAACTGCGCCTGGGTGCCGAGCCCGACGGCGGCGACGCTGCATGCGCTGCACTACCACAAGATCGACGTCTTCGCGGTGCAGGAGGCGCTCAAGAAGGGCGGCCGGCGCGCCTATGTCGACTCGCTGCTGGAGATCCCGATCGCGAGCTTCCGCAAGTGGACGCCAGAGCAGATCCGCCGCGAGGTCGAGAACAACGCGCAGGGCATCCTCGGCTACGTGGTGCGCTGGATCGACCAGGGCGTCGGCTGCTCGAAGGTGCCCGACATCAACGACGTCGGCCTGATGGAGGACCGCGCCACCTGCCGCATCTCGGCCCAGCACATCGCCAACTGGCTGCACCACGGCGTGGTGGACAAGGATCAGGTGATGGAGATCATGCGGCGCATGGCCGAGGTCGTGGACCGGCAGAACGCCGGCGATCCTGCCTACCGGCCCATGGCGCCCGGCTTCGACGGCATCGCCTTCCGCGCTGCCTGCGACCTGGTCTTCGAGGGAACCACGCAGCCCTCGGGCTATACCGAGCCGATCCTGCACGCCCGCCGGCGCGAGCTCAAGGCGCAGGCAGGCGACTGAGAAAGGGGGTGCCCCGGCATGGCCGCCGCGGCCGATGTCGCTTCGGACGCGGCCCCGTCCGGCCTGATCCGGGCGAGCGGGGCGGGGCGATGGCGTGCGCGCGGATCCCCCCCCGGGGCCGCGCGCGGATAGGGTGCCATGAAATACGCGATCGCCACGGTTTCGCTCTGCGGCACGCTTCCCGAGAAGCTGGCCGCCATCGCCGCGGCGGGCTTCGCCGGCGTCGAGATCTTCGAGGCCGACGTGCTGGCCCACGAAGGCACGCCGGCCGAGATCGGGCGCATGGTGCACGACCGTGGGCTCGAGATCGTCGCCTTCCAGCCCTTCCGCGATTTCGAGGGCATGCCCGAGCCGCAGCGGTCCCGCGGCTTCGAGCGCGCGAGGCGCAAGTTCGCGCTGATGAACGAGCTCGGCGCCGGCGCCGTCCTCGTCTGCTCGAATGTCTCGCCGCTCAGCCTCGGCGGCATCGACCGGGCGGCGGAGGACCTGCGCGAGCTCGGCGGGATCGCCGCCGGCTTCGGCATCGACGTGGGCTTCGAGGCGCTCGCCTGGGGCCGGCACGTCTCGGACTACCGCGATGCCTGGGAGATCGTGCGCCGCGCCGACCATCCCCGCGTCGGGCTGATCCTCGACAGCTGGCACATGCTGGCGCGGGGGCTCGCGCCCGACGCGGTGCGCTCGATCCCCGCCGATCGCATCACCTTCGTCCAGCTCGCCGATGCGCCGAAGATGGAGATGGACCTGCTGCAATGGTCGCGGCATTTCCGCAGCTTCCCCGGCCAGGGCGACCTGCCGCTCGACGCCTTCATGGAGGCGGTGATCGCCACCGGCTACGACGGCTGGCTCAGCCACGAGATCTTCAACGACCGCTTCCGCATGGCCTCGCCCCGGCGCATCGCCGAGGACGGGGCGCGGTCGCTCATCTGGCTGGAGGACCGGCTGCGCCCCGGACGGCTGCCGCCGCGGGTGGTGCCCGAGGCGGTGGAATGGATCGAGTTCGCGCTGTCGGAAGAGGATGCCGCGGATCTGGGGCGGCTCCTGACCGAGCTCGGCTTCGCGCTCACCGGCCGGCATCATTCCAAGCAGGTGACCCGCTACAGCCAGGGCGCGATCAACCTGGTGCTCAACACCGAGCCCGAGGGCCTCGCCCATTCGCAGCAGATCGTGCACGGGGCCTCCGTCGCCGCGATCGGGATCCGGGTCGGCGACGCGCGGGCCGCGCACGCCCGCGCCGAGGCGCTGCACATGACCGCCTTCCGCCAGAGGGTGGATCCGGGCGACCTGGAGATCCCGGCCATCCGCGGCGTGGGCGGGGCGCTGCTCTGCTTCACCGACGCGCGGTCCGAGCGCGCACGCGTCTGGAGCATCGAGTTCGAGCCGACCGGTGCGGCGCCCTCGGCGGTCCTGACCGGGATCGACCACGTGGCGCAGTCCATGTCGACCGGCGAGATGCTGAGCTGGCGGCTCTTCTACCTCTCGCTCTTCGACTTCGAGACGACGCCGCTGGTCGAGGTGGTCGATCCCGCCGGCATCGTCGAGAGCATGGCCCTGCAGAACCCGGCACGCAGCCTGCGAATCTGCCTCAACGCGAGCGCGGCGGGAAACACGCTGAACTCGCGGTTCCTGGCGGAATTCTTCGGCGCCGGGGTGCAGCACATCGCCTTCGCCACCGACGACATCTTCGCCGCGGCGCGCAAGGCCCGGGAGGCTGGCCTCGAGATGCTGGCGATCCCCGAGAACTACCACGACGATCTCGAGGCGCGGTTCGCGCTCGATCCCGCCATGCTCGACGAGATGCGCGCGCTCGGCATCCTCTACGACGAGGACGAGACCGGCCGCTATTTCCAGATCTACACGCGCGCGTTCAAGGACCGGTTCTTCTTCGAGATCGTCCAGCGCGAGGGCTACGACGGCTTCGGGGCAGCGAATGCCCCCATCAGGCTTGCGGCCCAGGCGCGGCTCGCGTGTCCGCCGACGATCCCGCGGTCCTGACGGGGCGCCCCGAGCGGGCAAGGCGCCGCCGCCGCTGGAAGGCAGGCGCGCGCGGATCTGTCACCCGCCAAATCCGCGGGGAAGGCGGCGTCGCCTCGGAGAAAGGGCGCCGGTCCGAAGCGACAGTCCGACCGGCGTTCACGCGCTGGCCCGGAGCGCGCGCATCAGTTCGGCGATGTCGTGCCTCGGCGCGATGCCGGCGCGAAGCGTGATCCCGACGGGTCCCGCCGCGGGAAGCTGCGGCAGGTCCAGCGCGACCAGCCTATCCCCGGCCAGTTCGTCGGCGACGACGCCGCGCGAGATGAACCAGATGGCATCGGATCCGCGCAGGAGGGCGCGGCCGAGTGCGAGCGAGACCGTCTCGACCCAGGGCTTCGGTATGTCGAAGCCGAGGCTCAGGAAATATTGCTCCACCAGCGGCCGGATAATGGCGCCCGGCGGCGGGAGCACGAGCGGGAAATCGGAGAGCCTGCCGGAGGCGCCGCCCGCGAGCGGGTGGCCGGGGCGTGCCACGGCGGCGACGTTTTCCGAGTAGAGCTGCTCGAAGACCAGCCCCTGCATCTGGTCCGGCGCCGCGAGCCGGCCCACGACCAGGTCGAGCCGCGCCTCGCGCAATTGCGACAGCAGCAGCCAGTTCGGCCCGGTGGTGATCCGCAAGGTAGTGCCGGGGGCCGATCTCCGGAACTCCAACGCCGCCCGCGGCATCACCTCCGTCGCGACGGTCGGAAGCACGCCGACGGCGATCGTCCTGCCCGCCGTCCCGGGATGCGCGACCGCCCGGATGCCGCGCTCGAGCTCCGCGAGCGACTGTCCCGCATGGCTCTGGAAGAGCCGCCCGGCCGCATTGAGGCGCAGCCGCCGGCCGCTGCGCTCGAAGAGCCGCTGGCCGAGCCGGTCCTCCAACTCGCGCAGGGTCTTGGAGACCGCGGGCTGCGAGATGGCGAGCGTCGCCGCGGCCTGGCCGACACTCGAGAGCCGCGCGACCTCCAGGAAGCATCGGATATGGCGGTAGCTGACGCTGCCCATGTATGCCATTTCAGTTATGCAATTCGCTTGAATCGTCATTTTACATAACCGCCTGAATCGGGCAGAGTCAAATCGAGGAGAGGGCCCATGCAAATCGCGACGATCAATTCGCTCCGGCTGCACTATGCCGAAAGCGGCGACCCGGACGGCGTGCCGCTGGTCTTCGCCAATTCGCTCGGAACCGACTTCCGGATCTGGGATGCGCTCCTGCCGCAACTGCCCTCCGGCCTGCGCCTCCTGCGCTACGACATGCGCGGCCACGGGCTGAGCGACGCGCCGGAGGGCGAATACTATATGGGCGACCTCGTCGCCGAGGCGGCGGGTCTGATGGACAGCCTCGGGATCGCCGGCGCGGTCTTCGTCGGCCTCTCGATCGGCGGCGTGGTGGCGCAGGGGCTGGCTGCGGAGCGGCCGGACCTGCTGCGGGCCATGGTGCTCTCCAACACCGCCGCCAAGATCGGCACCCCGGACGGCTGGGCTAGGCGCATCGCCACGGTGCGCGCCGAGGGGATCGCCGCGATCGCCGAGGGCATCCTCGGGCTCTGGTTCTCGAAGCGGTTCCACGAGACCCGCGCGGACGAGCTCGCCGGCTGGCGGCACATGCTGACCCGGACCCCGGTCGCGGGCTACACGGGATGCTGCGCGGCCATGGCCGAGACGGATCTGCGCGACAGCACCGCCCGCCTCGCCCTGCCCACCCTGGTGCTGGCCGGATCGGAGGACGGCTCGACCCCGCCCGATCTGGTACGCGAGACGGCAGAGAGCATCGCGGGCGCCCGCTTCGAGGTGATCCGCGGCGCCGGCCATATCCCCTGCGTCGAGACGCCGGAGGCGATGGCGGCGCTGATCGCCGGTTTCCTGGAGGAGAACGCCATTGTCTGACCGTTTCGACAGGGGCATGGCGACGCGCCGTGCCGTGCTCGGCGACGCCCATGTCGACCGCGCCGAGGCGGCGACGTCGGATTTCGACGCGCCGTTCCAGACCTTCATCACCGAAGGCGCCTGGGGCTCGGTCTGGTCGCGGCCCGATCTCTCGCGGCGCGAGAGGTCGCTGATCACGCTCGCCCTGCTCGCCGCGCTCGGCAATCACGAGGAGGTCGCGATGCATGTGCGCGCCACCGCCAATACCGGCGCCACGCCGCAGGACCTGTGCGAGGCCATGCTGCATGTCGCGGTCTATGCCGGCGTGCCGCGGGCCAACCACGCGCTGAAGATCATCAAGGCCACCTATGCGGAGATGGGGGTGCGGCTATGACCGGATCGGAATTCTTCCAGCGGGACCGGACCCTGCATCCGCCGGCGCTGACGCCCAACTACAAGACCAGCGTGAAGCGCTCGCCCCAGCACGCGCTCCTGTCCTTGGAATGCTCGATGAGCGAGATGACCGGGCCGCGCTTCGGGCATGGCGATCTCGGCCCGCTCGACAACGACCTGATCCGCAACTACGCCCATGGCGGCGAGCCGGTCGGCGAGCGCATCGTGGTGCATGGCCGGGTGCTGGACGAGACCGGGCGGCCGGTGCCGGGCACGCTGGTGGAATTCTGGCAGGCCAATGCCGGCGGGCGCTACCGCCACAAGAAGGACACCTATCTCGCGCCGATCGACCCGAACTTCGGCGGCTGCGGGCGCACGCTGACCGATGCGGAAGGCCGTTACCACTTCCGCACCGTCAAGCCCGGCGCCTATCCCTGGCGCAACTGGGTGAACAACTGG
>NZ_DAIUBO010000135.1:0-10266 GCF_036846665.1 Amaricoccus sp.
TCCTGGCCGGCGCTGAACCAGACCGTCTGCGCGCTGCGGTTTTTCTACGGGGTTATAGGAGACCGACACTTGGACATCGTCATCATCCTGTCCGGCGAGATCTGCGCGGGATCGAGACCGGCGATGTGCTTCTGAAGGCCCGGCAATGGCTTCCTGCGCGGCACCTGCACATTTGGAGCAACCGTAGCGCCTGGCCTGCAGGCTGATCGCCGGCGATGGCCGTGGCGCGGCGATAGGCATCAGCGCTACCTCTGGCCTTGTGGCCGCAGGGGCGCCCATCGCCCCGCCTGCCAACGCGTCAGGGCCTCATCCTTCAATAGAAGCATAGGAATTCCGATGCAGCGTCATGCCCCCATCCACCGGCAGCACCACGCCGGTGATGAACTCGCCCATGTCCGAGGCGAGGAAGAGTGCTGCGTCGGCGATGTAGCGCGGCCTGCCCGCGATCGGGAGCGGCTGCATCTTCGCGAAGTTGTCGGCCGCCACCATGCCCTCGCCGAGGGCGTGCTTCTCCCAGAGGGCGGTCTTGAACGCGCCGGGGACGATCGTGTTGACGCGGATGCCGTGCTTGCCGAGCTTCAGCGCGGCGTAGCGGCCGATCATCGTGACCGAAGACTTGGCGACCGTGTAGGCGTAGGGTCCCGATCCGCCGAGGCTGACGCCGGCGCCTGACGAGGTCAGGATGATCGACCCCTTGCCGCACGCCTTCATCGGCTCGACCGCGACCTGAATCGCCAGCATCGTCGCGGTCTGGAGCATCTCCATCGCCGCATTCCACTCTTGGACGGTGATCTCCTCGACCCCCGCAGGGCTGCCGACGGTTCCAGCGTTGTGGTACATGATGTCAAGGCCGCCGAAGTGCTTCACCGCGAGATCCACGGCGTCGCGCATGGCCTTCTCCTTCCGGACATCGGCCAGGCAGAAGCGGACGTCGCCGGCGAACCTCTCCTCGAGCGCCTTGCCGTCGGCCTCCTGGATGTCTGCGACGACGACCTTGCAACCGTGCTCGACGAACTTCTGGACCGACTCCAGACCGAAGCCGGCGCAGCCGCCGGTGATGATCGCGATGCGGCCTTCGAGCAGCATGGTTCCCCTCCGTTCCCGGTCCGCCGTCAGGCGTCCAGGTTGATGTTGATGGTCTTGAGCTCGGTGTAGGCCTCGATCGTCTGCCAGCCGCCTTCGCGGCCGAGGCCGGAGCGCTTGACGCCGCCCATCGGCGCGTTCGGGACGCTCGCGTAGTTGTTGATCCCGATCGACCCGCTGCGGACGGCGCGCGCCACCCGGAACGCCCGGCTGATGTCGGTGGTGTAGACCGCGCCCGCGAGCCCGTAGTCGCTGTCGTTGGCGATGGCGACCGCCTCCTCCTCGGTGCGGAAGCGGATCACGCTCAGTACGGGGCCGAAGACCTCCTCGCGCGCGATGCGCATGTCGTTGCGCACGCCGGTGAACAGAGCCGGATTTATCCAGTTGCCCTGCGCAAGCTCGCCGCCCGGCTCGTCGCCGCCGAAGACGAGGGTCGCGCCTTCGTCCCGCCCGGCCTGCACCAAACCGAGGATCTTCGCCATCTGCCGCTTGGAGACGATGGGCGCGGAGGTCGTCTCGGGGTCGAACGGATCGCCGAAGCGGACCTTCTTAACCTGCTCGCGGGCGTGGTGGACGAACTCGTCCAGGATCGACTCGTGCACCACCGCCCGCGACGGCGTCGAGCAGATCTGGCCCGAAAGGAAGGTCGAGCAGAGGCCCATAAGCGTGGTCGCGGCGGCCGCGACGCTGCGCGCATCGGGGAAGACGATGCCGGCGCTCTTGCCGCCGAGCTCGAGCGACAGCCGCTTCATCGTCTGCGCGCCGGCGGTATAGATTCGTTCGCCGACCTCGGGGCTGCCGGTGACGCTGACCTTGTCGACGCCGGGATGGGACGCCAGCGAGGCGCCGGTCTCGCCCGCTCCGGTCACGAGGTTGAGCACCCCGGGCGGCAGGTCGCAGTCGGCGAGGATCTCGGCCATGCGCGAGACCGCGAGGTTGGTGTATTCCGAAGGCTTCACCACCACGGTGCAGCCGCAGGCGAGCGCCGCGCCGACTTTGGTCCCGAAGGTGTAGAGCGGCCCGTTGTAGGGCAGGATCGCCGCCACGACGCCGACCGGCTCGCGGAACGACAGGTACTGCATGTTCGAAGCGCCGGAGAAGACCGGGTAGGTTTCGCCGTTGATCTTGTCGATCCAGCCGGCGTAGTGGTCGAACATGTCGGCGGAGGCCTTCGCCCCGACGCGCGAACCGCGGGTCAAATGATAGGGCATGCCGTTGTCGAGGCACTGCAACTTGTGCAGCTCCTCCTCGGCCGCGTAGATCC
Source organism: Amaricoccus sp. (assembly GCF_036846665.1). NCBI lineage: Bacteria > Pseudomonadati > Pseudomonadota > Alphaproteobacteria > Rhodobacterales > Paracoccaceae > Amaricoccus > Amaricoccus sp. The sequence continues at coordinate 2,348 of NZ_DAIUBO010000135.1, forward strand.
GGTCGACGATCGGCTGGATCATCCGCTTGCGGTCCTGCGCCCGCAACATCGGCCACGGACCTTCGTCGAACGCATTGCGGGCGGCGGCCACCGCCAAGTCCACGCCCCGCTCGCCGGCGACGGGAAAGCTCGCCATCACCTCGTTTGTCGCCGGGTTGAGCTGGTCGAAGCGCTCGCCGTCCCAGTCGATCCATCCACCGCCGATCAGCAGTCGGCCGGGGCGGACGCCGAGCGCGTCGCGGACCGGGGTCAGAGTGAAGCCCATGGTGTTTCCCCTTGTCGCCGGCTTCAGTTGCCGGTTGCTGCCGCGCGCATCGCCTCGAGCAGCGCGGAGCCGTTGCGGCCCTGACGGTCCATCTCGACGGCCCTGTCCTCGGCGACCCGATCGACGAGCGCCTGCCACCGCGCCGCCTCCTCACCCGAGATCGTCGTGGCGCCGAAGCCGTTCGCGACGAGTTCGTCCCTTACGCGCCTGTCCTCGTCGTCCATGTATTCGCAGAAGTGCCGGCGAGCCCGGTCACCGGCCTCCAGCGCGGCCGCCTTGTGCGCGTCCGAGAGCGCCTCCCAGGCTGCGGTGCGGATCGCGAAAATGATCACGGCCGTGCCGAAGGGGACGCCTTCGACCGAATGGTCGAACTTGTCGTCGAGGCTGAAGGGTTTCAGCGCGAGATAGGGGAACATCGCGCCGTCCACAGTGCCCCGCGTGACCGAATCCATCAACTCGGGGCCAGAGATGCTGATCGGCACCGCGCCGAGCGCTCGCACCGTCTGGTCCTGCGCGGCGCCGCCGGCACGGATCTTCAGCCCCGCAATGTCCTCGAGGGTCGAGACCTGCTTCGAGACCAGCATGATCTTGTAGGGCGTCGTCGCGACGGTGAAGAGGGCGCGAAAGCCCTGGGGCGCATACTCGCTCTGGTCGAGCGGCCCGCCGGGCTTGCCGATCTCCCACATCATCTCCGTCCCCTCGCAGCCGGTGTCGAAGAGGCCGGGCAGCTCCGCCACCGAGCTGAGGGCCAGCTTCTCGGGCGTGTAGCTCGGGAGCAGCGCCACCACGTCGGCGAGTCCGGAGTTGACGAGCGCGACATTGTCCTTGCCGAGCTGCGCGGCCGGGAAGACGTCGAATCGCAACGCTCCGCCGGTCAGCTCCCCCACCGCGTCCACGAAGACCTGCCCCGACTCGACCCAGATGTAGCTGCTCGCGGGGAACTGGTGCGCGACGCGAAGCCGCGCTTCCTGGGCTGCGGCGGCACAGGACATCGCCGCCAACGCCAGCGCCAGGGCGCCGCCGAAGAAGTACCGCATTGGTTCCTCCGAGTTCTTGCTGATTTCTTTGCGACCGCGTGCGCAGCGGGCCGCTGGCTTCAGCTGGCAGTATGCCCGAATAGGCGACTCGCTCCAGTCTCGGTTGGCGAAGTCCGGCTTCTCTGTTCGCGAAGCGGCGCGGCCCTCAGCGCGTGAGCTGCCGGATGAGCAGGTTCGCAGCGGAGGCGAGCGGCCGGTCTTTGAGCACGCCGATCTCAATTTCGCGCTGCGCCCAGTCTTCCGCGATAGGCACCGTGCCGAGCGTCTCGAGGTCATCGCTCGACAGCATGAAATCCGGCTGGATCGTCACCCCGAGCCCGGCCCGGACGAGGCTCTGCGCCGCCTCGACGCTGGCGACGGAGAGCCGAGTCTGCACGCTTCGTCCGACGCGTCGCGCCGCCTCATGCAGCCGCGTCATCAGGGTCGTGCCGCTCGGGATCGTGACGAGCTGCGCGTCCAGCAGGTCCGCCAGCGAAACGCTCGTCTTCGTCGAGAACGGGTGCCCGAGCGGATAAACCGCCACCAGGCGGTCCTTGCGATAGGGAATGGCTTCGATTGCGTCCGACACAAGGTCCGGCGTCGCGACGAGGAAGGCCAGATCGGCGTCGCCCGCGAGCAGCGCCGCGTGGACGTTCGGGTTGATGTCTTCGTGGATCTCGATCTCGACCAGGGGGAAGTTCGCGGTGAAGATGCCGATCTCGCGCGCCAGGTGCCGGATCAGTATCCCTTTGGACGAGGCAAGGCGTACCCGGCCGCGAACCCCCTCGGACACGTCGTCGAGCTCGCGGCGGAATTCCTCCAGGTGGTCGAAGATCCGCCGGGCGTGGGTCGCCAGAAGCTGGCCGACCGCCGTCGGGGCGACGCCGGTTGGGCGGCGCTCCAGAAGCTTCTCGCCGACCATGTCCTCGAGGTCCTGGATGCGCTTGGTCGCGGCCGACGGCGCGATGTTCTCCCGCGCGGCGGCGCGACCGATCTGCTTTTCCTCGATGGCGGCCAGAAACAGCCGCAGCGTCAGCAGATCGACCTTCCGGATCAGCATCGGGATGTTGAGCGTGCTCACCGTGGGCGCCTTTGGGGGATCGGCGCCCGGAGCATGCCTCGCCGCCCGCCCGAAGGCGAGCGGGAACCGCCGCCGGGCGAACCCGGCGGCGGCGTCAGGTCAGACGGCGACCGGCTGGGCGCTCGCGAACTCGATCCGCCGCTCCGTGGTCTCGAGCGCCGCGACCGTCTCCTCGACCAGCCGATCCAGAACCTCGGCCGCCGAAGGCAGGTCCCGGATCAGGCCGCTCGCCGCGCCGGCCGCGAGGTTCATGTAGTCCTTCAGATTGGCGCGATGCGCTGCCCACTTGATCGGCGACGTTAGCACGCGCTGGACGGGATAGGGCTGCAGCTCGTCCCAATGGCCGTTCCAGACGTCGGTGAAGCGGTTGCGGAGCTGGCGCACGTGCAGGCCGTCGAAGATCGGCGAGCGCAGGGTCGCATCGTACCCGGCCTCGATCACCGCCTGCTTGAAGTCGTCCTCGGCCCGCGACTCCTTGGTGACGAGAAAGCGCGTGCCCACCCAGGCGCCCTGCGCCCCCTGCACGAGGCACCCCGCGATCTGAGCGCCGTTGGCGAGGCCGCCGGCGGCGACGACGGGGACGGGAGAGAAGTCGAGAACTTCGGCGAGCAGCGTGATGAGGCCGACGTCGCCGGTATGGCCGCCGCCCTCGGTGCCCTGCACGATGACGACGTCGGTTCCGTTGCGGATCGCGCTCTGCGCGTGCTTGGCGAGACCGACGATGCTCATCACCTTGGCGCCGGCCTTGTGGCACTCCTCGACCACCCAGGTCGGCGTCCCCAGGGCGCAGGCGATGACCTCGACGCCATGCGCCAGCGAGATCTCGAGCTTCCTCTTATTGTCCGCGGCGCTGATCGCTTGGTCGTGCGTCGGCACCACCTCGACGCCCTGCGCCTCGAGCTCCTTGTAGAGCTGCTTGATCGGCGCCGGCGCCTCGGCGGGCATTGCGACGTCGGTCAGTCCCGCCGGCGCGCTCATCGGAAAGCCGAGATCGACGCAGAGTGGCTTGTCGCTCAGGCTCCGGAAGAGCTTGATCTCGTCCTCGAACTCGTCCACCGGAATGTCGATCCCGCCGATCGCGCCGAGTCCGCCGGCGTTGGAGACGGCGGCGGCGATGTTCCCGTAAGTCACGCCGCCCATTCCAGCCTGCATGATCGGGAACTCGATGTCGAGCAGGTCGCAGATAGGCGTGCGGAGTCGGCTCCGACCCATGATGTGTTCCTCCTGGGAGCGTTTACCTAACAGATCGGCCCATCGATTTGCCGTCTGCTTTGTCCGTCCACGCTAACCGCCGAGGTGCGCTCGAGGCCAGTTCCGGTTGGCGAACGACGGCTTCGCCAACCGCGAACCGGCCAGGACGCCGGTCGGAGGTTCTCGCCGAAGAACACCTCGAGCTTCGCGGACCTGCTGCCAGGTCGAGAAAACCGACAACCCGAAAAACGTGAAGACGGGTTTCTCGATCACCAGCTTCACCTTCTCGCCCCTTAGCCGGTTGCCGATGGGCTCATGCGAGTACGACGAGAGGATCCAGGGCTTCAAGGGGCGCAAGGACCGCAAGGTGATGCTGTCGCCCGGCCTGCTGGCGCTGTTGCGGGACTACTGGCGCGAGGCCCGGCCCGAGGGCTGGCTGTTTCCGGGCAAGCCGAAGATCAACCCGATCTCGCCGCGGCAGCTGGAACGCCTCGAAGATCGGCCAGACCTCGAGGAGCGCGTCGATGGCCCCCGGCGTCACCGGAACTGGGTTGCCGTCGGCATCGCCGACGCCCTCCCAATCGGTCACCGCCTGCCGGGCGATCGCCTTGGCGAAGACCAGCGCCCGCTCCTCGTCGGAGGCAGCTTCGGGCAGCACCTCGATGGCAGGGTCGCCGCGCGACGCCACCATCAGCGCTGTGGTCAGCGGGGCAACGCGCAATCGTACACCGTGTCCAAGGTCGAGCCATCGCGGCTCTGCGACGAGGTCGAGTCTGAGCATGTCGAGGTGTCTCCTTGTGGATGGTCGGTCGCACAGTAGGATCGCGCGAACGCACCGAGGGGTCCGCGTCAGTTGAGGCGCCCGCACGGGTGGCTTGTCGGAATGTTGCGAGCGTGACGTCCCGAAGGCCGCTCGCGACCCGCGCCAAGTTCTCGCAGCAGGCGGGAACCGGGCCTGGCAATCCGGGTCTGGCCGGCTATGCGGCGAAGCAACCGGCGAGCCATTGGCGCAGCGACCGGATGCGCTCGGCGTCGGCCTCCTCGGGGGAGGTGACGAGCCAGTAGGCGGCCTCGATCCGCACCGGCGCGCCGACGGTACAGAGCCGGTCTCCAGCGACATCATCGTCAATGAGGACAGAACGTCCGAGCGCGACGCCGAAACCGCTGATGGCCGCGAGGAGCATCAGGTCGGAGCGGTCGAAGTCCTGACGTGGGGTACCTTCGGGGAGCGACCGCTCGAGACGACGGGCGTATTCCTCCCACGAGACCAGCGCCCGGTTGCGGCCGCTGCCGAGGTCGCCGAGGAGCATCGGTCCATGGCGGTCGAGCGGGTCGAAGTTACGGCCGAAGCGGGCCTCCAGGCCGGCGCCGATCACCGGCTGCAACATGCAACTTGCGAGGCGGGTGCTGTGCAGACCGGGATACGGGCCAATGCCGAAGCGGATCGCTGCGTCCGCGCCGCCGGGGCCAAGGTCGGCGAAGCCCTCGCTGACGTCGAGCGCGAGGTCGAGGCCTGCCTCACGGGCAAGCGGCAAGCGCGGCACCAGCCACTTCATCGCCAGGGACGACATGACCGAGAGATGCACCGTCGCCTCGCGCCGCGACTCGCGGGCGGCGGTGAGGGCACGGGCGAGATCGGACGTGGTGCGCCGGGCCGCATCGCAAAGCAGGGCGCCGGCCCGGGTCGGGCGGACGCTCCGGGTTGTGCGATCGAAGAGCTTTAACTCAAGGATGTGTTCGAGGTTGCGAACCCGGTGGCTCACCGCGCTCGGATCGAGATCGAGCCGCCCGGCCGCTGCAGCGAAGCTCCCGGCCTCAGAAACTGCGACGAGCAGCGGCAGGCAGGCGATCAAGCGGTCCAGTAGCTCTCGGGGTGGTTCCACATTCATGAGTTTGTCTCATCCTCTCATGAGCTCGCTCATCTGGCTATAACGTATCGATAAGGGCATCTGAGGGGAACCAGAACGGAGACCCGTGATGCCGATACATGAACTAATGCCCCTGACAGATATCGACATACGGACGGTCCGCGCCGCCTTCGGGCGCTCTCCGGCATTCTGGCTACCACCTGGGGCCACGGCACCACTGCCGCGGTTCCCGCAGAGACCGTTGCTCAGGGCGAAGCAATCCTCGCCTGATGCTGCCGTTGAAGTGCCCGAAGCGCTTGACCGCCGGTTCCGCCGGCGTGCCGGCCGCCGTCGTCGTGCCGACCGTCTCGCCCTGCGCCACCAGCTTCGCCGTCGCGGTCAAGAGCCCCGAGCGCTGAAGCTGCCAGCTGAGCTGGTCGAGGACGCAGCCTGAGTACATGGCGAAGCGCGGGACCTCCGGCATCGCCGTCTCAATCGACAGTGACGGCAGCACCCAGCCGCCAAAGCGGAACTCGTGGCTCCAGGGGCCGGTGCCGGTGGTGGTCGGTTCGCCGAACGCCTCCTTCAGCCAGAAGCCGAAGGCCTCGGCGTCGATCGGCGCCACGACATCTCCGTCTGCGGTCACCGCGTCCTTGATCGGCGCCAGCGGGTCGCGGCCGTAGCCGAGCAGCTCGGAGGTCAGCAACGGCTGCTCAGCGCCGAGCGAAGTGCTGGCGAACGGCACCCGGGTGTAGCCGCCGGCTGGTGCCGTGCCGTAGACCGTCTCGAATGCGAGCGCCATCTGCGCCCGCGCTCCTTGCGCGCGTGCCATGCCGGTGTCCTTCGAAGGGTGGAGATCAGACGAGCGGGTCGCTCGTCGAGTAGTGCAGCACGATCGGGATGACCCCGGCCTTCAGCGCCGCGGCGCCGTCGAGGGCGAGGTCGACCGGCCGCGGCGCCTCCGCCTCGATCCAGTCGCAGAGCCCGCCGAGCGTGCGGTCAGCCGAGAGCACGGTGCCGACGCCGGCGGCCAGGCTGTCGAAAGCCGCGTCGCGGCCGGTGCCGACCTGCACTACCGCCTCGACCTCGGCGCGGTGCTGGTAGTGGTAGCGGAGCGGCGAGAGCGTCACCGCGGGCTCGCCGGGGTCGCCATCGCGCAGGATCAGGAGACCCGCGGCCGGCATGCGCTCGGGCAGGACCTCGCCGCGGAGAACGGGCGTGGGCAGGGTTTGCAGGAGGGCATGCAGCGCCGAGAGGATGGTTTCACGAGGCGTGGGCACGATCGGTCCCTACGTTGCCAGTGCGAAGGAGGCTCGCCCGAGGCCCTCGCTGATCACTCGGAGCGTGCGTGTGCTCGCTGATACACGTGCGCGCGTCGCTCGGATCGGTTTGCCTCCTCAGAGATTCTGGCTACGCATGGGCGCGTGACGAGCGAGCGGACTACAGCTTTGGCGACGGCGATCGTCGCCTTCACCGGGGCCCTCTGGGGGGTCTACTGGTTGCCAGTGCGGTCACTGGGCGAGATGGGACTGCCGGGCGCATGGGGAACGGTCGCCATCACAACCGCCGCGGCGCTCCTTCTGTTCCCGCTGGCGATCCGGCGGCGGGGTCAGTTTGCGCGATCCGATCGCACTGCTCTCGCCTCCATCGCCCTGGGTGGGGCGGCCTTCGCCCTGTACTCGATCGCGTTCATGTATGGCAGGGTCGCGATCATCATCCTGCTCTACTTCCTCACGCCCGTCTGGAGCACCCTGATCGGCCGATACGTCATGGGCTGGCAAACTTCGCGTCTGCGCGTCCTGGCGATCCTGGTAGGGCTGGCGGGACTGTCCATCATGCTGAGCGCGGACGCGCAGCTTCCGCTGCCACGGGGGGCGGGAGAATGGATGGCGCTTTTCGCCGGGTTCCTGTGGTCCGTCGGGACAACGGGAATGCGTGCCAAATCAGACTTGGATCCGGGACCGGCAGCTTTCGTCTTCGCCATCGGTGCGGCGGTCACGGCCCTGACCCTGGCGCCATTCCTGGAACCCCTGCGAAGCGGTCCTTATGGCGGCGGTTTCGCTGCACCCCTCGGATTGGCCATCGCGACCGGAGGGGTGTGGTGGGGGCTGTCGACCGCCAGCCTGATGTGGGCGGCAGTGCGGCTCGAGCCCGCTCGTGTCGGCATTCTCCTGATGACGGAGGTCGTGGTTGGCGCCGTGTCAGCCGCCGTGCTCGCCGCAGAGCAGCTCGCGCCGCTCGAACTCGTCGGCGGCGCATTGGTCCTGTGCGCCGGTGTCCTGGAGGTCTGGCCTGTGCGGCGCGGGGCACCGCACCAGCCCAGTTAACCCAGGGAACGAATACGTCGCGAAGGCTGGCATGGTCTGCACGGGTGCCATCAGCCAATCCGCCCATCCACCCAGTTCGCCACGATCAGCCCCGGGACCGCCTCATGTGCCCGGTGGGCGTCCCGCGCCAGATCGATCCGCTTCGGCAGCTTGACCTGCGGCACCAGCAGGAAGATCGGCGCTGTCACCTGG
>NZ_DAIUBO010000136.1:0-10200 GCF_036846665.1 Amaricoccus sp.
AGGGCAGCGCCCGGCCCGGGCGGAAGCGAAGCGCCCGCGTCGTGCCGGAGGCGCGCCTTTGGCGTGACGGGGCGGGCGCTTGTCTATTCTCGGCACGGCTCTGGCGGGCAGCGGCGGGGGCGGATCGTAGGGCGCTCGGCGCTTGCGCGCCGCCGGGCGCTGACCCTTGCTCGAACGCGCGATCTCCGAGCTCATGGAGCTGTTCCCGAGAGGGAGCACGGACGACCAGCTCCTCTGGCGCCTGCGCAGCAGCGGCCTGCACAGCGACGCGGCCTCCTGCTCGCGGCGCTTGCGGCCTTGTCCGACCGTGGCGAGATACGCCGTGCCGGGGAAGGGTGGTTCGCCGCCGACTGGCTGCCGCCGGCGGAGGGTGCCGCCTCGCCCGCGCCGGCGCTCCCGGGGGCCGATCCTCGCGAGGATCCGCTGCGAGCCGTCAGGATGAGCCGCTGAGCGGTTCCGGTCCGGCCGGCAGTTCGCCGCCTGGCTCGGGCTGACGCCACAGCAGCAGTCAACCGGCGGCATCTCCAGACAGGGTGACCGCGGCGCGAGGCGACACCTACCGACCCGCCCTCGCCGCCTGAGGTCGCGACCGGGCCCACGGAATGGCAAAGGCAGTTCTTGATGCGCAACGATCGAGCCAACGGCGAGAGGAGCGCGTCTGATTCACCGCGCCACTCGGGCGCGCCAGTTCGATCAGGGAACTCGCCGGCGGATTTCCATCAGGGCCAGCGGCCAAGACAGCGCCGCATAAAAAGGCCGGACACATGAAAGCAACCGATCCGCGCGGAAGACAGAAAGCCATTGCCAGAGGGGGCGTCCACACATGCATCTCAATCCTCAACCCAGAGGATTCCGCTCTTTTCAGCCGCTTCCGTGCAACAATGCCAACCAAGCGATGAGTCTTCCGCTCGAATTTCGCGTAGTCACTCGCCCCTCGGGACGGAAAAGGCCGCCTCCGCGCCTGGGTGGAGCGGGGCGGTGAGACCGATTGTCCGCATATGCGTTGCATCGAGTCCGGCGAGCACCGGTGCCCGCTGGCCAAGGGCGGGCAGGTGCTCGAGCGTGCGCGATACCAGTTCGGAGACCAGGTCCGGGTTCTGGTCGGCGAGGGTCACAACGGTCGCCGTCACGGCGAAGCTCGCAACGTCGGAGTCCAGCCCCGGATAGGTCCCGGCCGGTATCACCGCCGGTTCGAAATAGTCGCTCTCGGCGATCACGGCGTCGATCGCCGGCCCGGAGAAGTGGACGATCGCCGTGTCGCAATCTGCCAGCGAACGCCTGATTGCGGAGTTTGGGTGGCCGACGATCAGCAGGGTCGCGTCGATGGAGCCTTGGCAGAGGGCATCGAGGGCATTGCCCGTGGGAAGCTCGTCGATTTCGGCGAAGTCGGTCGGATCGGTTTCGAGGGCACGCATCAGCCAGTCGATCGTCGCCCGGCGTCCGGATGCGGGATGCCCGATATCGACCCGTTTCCCCATCAGATCGTCGAGCCCGCCGATCCCGGCATCGGCCCTGACCAGAAGTGTCAGGGTTTCCGGGTAGAGGCTCATGACGCTGCGAAGGTCGGACATCGGGCCGATTTCGGCATAGGGTCCGGTGCCGGCGAGTGCCTGACCCTGCCAGTCCGACTGGACCATGGCGAATTCGATCTGCCGGTCACGCAATGCGCCGAGATTGTAGATCGATCCCGCCGTCGGTTCGGGGCTGCAGCGCAACCGACCGCGGTCGGCGCGGTTCACGACGTCGCAGATCGCGTTCGCAACGGAATAATAGCCGCCGGTCACGTCGCCCGATCCGATGGTGAAGAATTCCAGGTCCTGCGCCGCCGCCGGGAGCACCGGGAGCGCGATGGCGAGGACCGATGCAGGAATGCGAAACATGCCGTCTCCTCGGGCCGGGCACGCGTCTTCTCGCAAATAGACCACTGCGGCGCGCGGCGGCCAAGCGAAATATTTCCGTTGCCCGGTGCGGCATTCGACGTCACTGTCGTCTGGGGGCGTGTGTTGGCAGCGGATGCCGAGGGGCGGATGCCGGATTTCATCTACGACATTCCGACGCGCAGCCTCGCGATCTATTTCTCGCTCTTCGCGGTGGCGATGATGGTGGTCGGCCTGCTCGTGGTGAAGCCGCTGCTGCGGCTGCTCATGGGAACCGGGCCGGACTTCAACCAGACCATCGGACAGGCGACCGCGGGGTTCAGCCTGTTCTACGGTCTCCTGCTCGGCCTTCTGACCGTCGCGGCCTATCAGAACAACGAGCGCGTGAAGGCAGGCATCATGGCCGAGGCCACAGCGCTCGGCGCGCTCTATGCGGACATGAACTCCTATCCCGAACCTCTGCGCACCGACATGAAGGCGATGATGCGCGATTACGTGCTCTTCACGATTTACGAGGATTTCCCTGCGCATCGCAAAGGCGATCTGCTGAACGGCGGTTTCAACCGGACCGATGCGATGCGCCAGAAGCTCGCCGGCTTCGAGCCTAGGTCGCGCGGGCAGGAGATCCTGCATGCGGAGGTGCTCGGTGGCTTCCAGGACTTCGCCCGGGCGCGCCAGTAGCGGCTGAGCGGCGTCATCACCGAGATCCCGGCGGTGCTCTGGTATGCGGTTCTGGTCGGTGCGGTCGTAAACGTCCTGCTGCTCGTCCTCCTCAAGATGCGTCCCCTGCAGCAATTCGTGCTCGGAACGATCACCACGTTCTTTCTCGGTGTCATTCTCTTCGTGATCGTCACGCTCGACAGACCGCTGCAAGGTGAATCCGGTCTTCAGCCCGAACCGTTGCGCCTTCTCTGGGAGCGCTCGATGGTCTGGGACGAGCCTCTGGGCTGAGGGCGCGAGATGGCCGATTTCACGATCCGCGAAGTGGAGGGCATGCGGCAGGTCCGGGTCGACATCTCAGGCGAGACGGTGCGTGCGCGCCGGGGCGCGATGTCGAACCTGCGGGGCGACATCCGCCTGACCCCGCGGCTGCCGCGGTTCCGGGATCTGTTCCGCTCGATGTTCACGAGCGAAGCGGTGATCCGGCCTTACTACGACGGCACCGGGTCGATCCTGCTGCAGCCCTCGCTCGGCGGCTATCACGTTCTGGACGTGGCTCCGGGCGAGCGCTGGATCCTGGAGCCGAAGGTGTATCTCGCGAGCGAAGGGTCGATCGAACTCGGCATGCATCGCGAGCCCTTCTGGGCGGGTCTCTGGGCCGGCGACGGCTTCTTCGCCTGGAAGACCACCATGGCGGGGGGTGGGCGGGCGGCGATCAACGCCCCGGGGCCGGTGGAGACCGTCGAGGTGGATGGCGAGCTGCGCGTGCAGGGGCGACTGGTTCTTGGGCGGACCGACGGGCTGCGCTTCTCGTCGCAGCGTTCGGCGCGTTTCCCGCGCAACCTGATATCGGGACAGAGCCGCCTGCGGGTCTTCACCGGCACGGGCAAGGCCTTGGTCTGCTGGACACCCTATTGGAACGAGCATCTCTACAAGCGCATGACCGGGGAGAGCATCGAGGGATCGCTGCTCGAGTGAAGCGCGCCCGTTGGCGAGCGCGACCGAGACGAGCCGGAACGGCTTCCTGGCCAGCAGGTTCCCGATCCAGACGGCAAGGCGGGTCACCCAAGCCTCACATGTTGGGATAGTTCGGCCCGTCTCCGCCTTGCGGCGTCGTCCAGACAATGTTCTGCAAGGGGTCCTTGATATCGCAGGTCTTGCAGTGGACGCAGTTCTGGAAATTGATCACGAACCGTGGGTTCGAGCCATCGTCGTCGCGGACGACCTCATAGACCCCGGCGGGGCAGTAGCGCTGCGCCGGTTCGGCGAACCGCGGGAGGGTGATGTCGATCGGTACTTCAGAGTTCGTAAGCGTCAGATGTGCCGGCTGCTCCTCGGCGTGATTGGTGAACGAGAAGGCTACGTTGGTCAGCCGGTCGAAGCTGAGGATGCCGTCGGGCTTCGGGTAGTCGATCGGCGCGAATCGGTCCGCGTGGCCGGTCGCCTCCGCATCGGTCTTGCCGTGCTTCAGCGTCCCGAATGGCGAGCGATTGCCGGCAAGGCTGTTGATCCACATGTCGAGACCGCCGAAGGCCAGTGAAGGAAACAATCCCCATTTCGACCAAATCGGCTTGACATTGCGGACCGGCCTCAGGTCGGCGGCGATCGGGCCGGCCTCGACCGCGTCCGCATAGGCGGTCAGCTCGTCGCCCCCGCGGCCGGCGCCGATCGCAACGCAGGCGGCCTCGGCGGCAGCCTTGCCCGAGAGCATGGCGTTGTGGTTGCCCTTGATGCGCGGCACGTTGACGAACCCTGCCGAGTCCCCGATCAGGGCGCCGCCTGGGAAGACAAGCTTCGGCACCGACTGCCAGCCGCCCTCCGAGATGGCCCGGGCGCCATAGGCGACGCGCTTGCCGCCCTTGAGCACCTCGGCGATCAGCGGGTGGTGCTTGAAGCGCTGGAACTCCATGTAGGGATAGAGCCAGGGGTTCTCGTAGTTCAGGTGGACGACGAAGCCGACGTAGACCTGGTTGTTCTCGAGGTGGTATATGAATGAGCCACCGCCCGCGTTGGAGCCGAGCGGCCAGCCCATGGTGTGGGTGACCTGGCCGAGCTTGTGGTTCTCCGGGTGAACCTCCCAGAGCTCCTTCATGCCGAGCCCATACTTCTGCGGCTCGCGGCCCTCCGAGAGCCCGTATTTCGCGATGAGCTGCTTCGCGAGGCTGCCGCGGACACCCTCGCCGATCAGGACGTACTTGCCCCGGAGCTCCATCCCGGGCTCGTAGGAGGGGCCGGGCGTGCGGTCCTTGTCGAGACCGAACTCGCCGGCGACGACGCCGGCCACGCGGTCGCCGTCGAACACGAGGGCGGAGGCAGCCATGCCGGGGAAGATCTCGATGCCGAGGCCCTCGGCCTGCTCGGCCATCCAGCGGCAGACGTTGCCCATGGCGGCAATGTAGTTGCCGTGGTTCGACATGAGCCTCGGCATCGGCCAGTTCGGAATGCGCATCTGTCCGGCCTGACCAAGCAGGTAGAAGCGGTCCTCGGTCACCGGCGTCGTCAGCGGCGCGCCCTTCTCTCGCCAATCCGGGACCAGAGCATCGAGACCGCAGGGGTCGAGCACGGCGCCCGAGAGAATATGGGCGCCGACCTCGGAGCCCTTCTCCAGCACGACGACCGAGAGATCAGGGTCGAGCTGTTTCAGCCGGATTGCGGCGGCGAGGCCGGCGGGGCCGGCTCCGACGATGACAACGTCGTACTCCATCGACTCGCGTTCGACGTCGGCCATGGGTGGCTCCCTTCGCTACCTGGCGCTGCCTACTTCGTGAAGACGACCGTGCGGCTGCCGCAGAGCAGGACCCGGCGCTCGAGATGGCTCTTCACCGCGCGGGCGAGCACCCGGGACTCGGTGTCGCGGCCGATGGCAACGAGGTCGTCGCCCGTGTCGGCGTGGCTGACGCGGGCGACGTCCTGCTCGATGATCGGTCCCTCGTCGAGGTCGGCGGTCACGTAGTGGCTGGTGGCGCCGATCAGCTTCACGCCGCGGGTGTAGGCCTGCTTGTAGGGGTTCGCACCCTTGAACGCCGGGAGGAACGAATGGTGGATGTTGATCGCCCGGCCGGAGAGCTTGCGGGTGAGGTCGTCGGAGAGGACCTGCATGTAGCGGGCCAGGATGACGAGCTCGGCTTCGGTCTCCGCGACGAGCTCGAGGAGCGCTGCCTCCTGATGGGGCTTGGTCTCGGGCGTCACCGGCAGGTGGACGAAGCGGATGCCCTCGTGGTCGGCGATCCGGCGGGCGTCCTCGTGGTTCGAGACGATTGCGACGACCTCGGCGCGGAGCCAGCCGACGCGGATCTGGTAGAGCAGGTGCAGGAGCGCATGGTCGAACTTCGAGACCATGGCAATGATCTTCGGCGGGCTTGCTGCGTCCACGACATTGAGGTCCAGGCCGAGCTGCTCGGCGGTGGGCGCGAGCGCCTGCTCGACCGCCGGCGCGGTCAGGCCCTGGGGGCCGACAAAGGCGACGCGCAGGAAGAAGCGGTTGGCCGGCCGGTCCCAGTGCTGGTTGGTCTCCGTGATGTTGCCGCCGAGGTCGGCGACGGCGGTCGAGACGGCGGCGATGATCCCAGGCAGCGGGTCGCTGGTCAGGGTCAGGATGAAGGACGTTTCCGACATTTCTTCAGCACTCCGGGAGGGTGACGGCGAAACCGCCGGTCGGGTTTGCAGGGGTCCGGTTTTGGTGGCGTCTGCGCCGGATCGCGCGTTGCCCCACTCTGGCAGCGCGACCGCGAGGCGTGAATTCAGGCAAGGCACTCGTGCGGTTTCAAAGATGCGCTCTCCATTCCGCATCCCGCGATTGCCTGGATTGGGAATTCTTCGCTTTGGTCGTCGTATCCGATGACCCTCCTGCGCCATAGGACATTTGCGACAGGACGACGGATGCTTCGGGACAGCTCGCCTCCCGCCGCCTTCAGCACTCTGGGAGGTTGACAGCGAGACCGCCGGTCGAGGTCTCCTTGTATTTGACGCTCATGTCGCGACCGGTCTGGCGCATCGTCTCGATGCAGGCGTCGAGGGGCACCACGTGGGTGCCGTCGCCGCGGAGCGCGAGCGAGGCGGCGGCGACCGCCTTGATGGCGCCGAGGCCGTTCCTCTCGATGCAGGGCACCTGCACGAGGCCCTTCACCGGATCGCAGGTCATGCCGAGGTGATGCTCGAGGGCTATCTCGGCGGCGTTCTCGACCTGGGCGTTGGTGCCGCCGAGGGCGGCGCAGAGGCCTGCGGCGGCCATGGCGGCGGCGGAGCCGACCTCGCCCTGGCAGCCGACCTCGGCACCGGAGATCGAGGCGTTGGTCTTGATGATGCCGCCGACCGCGGCCGCTGTCAGCAGGAAGTCGCGGATGCCCTTGTGGGTCGCGCCGACGCAGTGGTCGCGGTAGTAGCGGATCACCGCGGGTACGACCCCGGCAGCGCCGTTCGTCGGCGCGGTGACGACCTGGCTGCCGGCGGCGTTTTCCTCGTTGACGGCCATCGCGTAGACCGAGAGCCAGTCGTTGACGGTGTGCGGCTGGGCGATGTTGTTGCCACGCTCTGCGAGCAGCGCCTGGTGGATGGCGCGGGCACGTCGGCGAACCGCGAGGCCGCCCGGCAGGGTGCCGTCGGTGGCGAGGCCGCGGTCGATGCAGGCGTTCATCACCGACCAGAGCCGGTCGAGGCCGGCGTCGAGCTGGCCGGCGCCGCCGGCGATCTCGTTGGCGCGCTTCATTGCGGCGATGGAGAGGCCGGAGGCGCCGCCCATGGCGAGCATCTCGGCGGCGGTGGCGAAGGGGTGGGGGCGGTCGACCTTGGCGTCGTCGCCCTTCATGGCCTCCGTCTTCAACTGGCGCTCGGTCAGCACGAAGCCGCCGCCGATCGAGTAGTAGGTCTCGGTCAGGTACAGGTTGCCGGCGGCGTCGAAGGCGCGCAGCACCATGCCGTTGGCGTGGCCGGGGAGCGGCGGGCCATAGTCGAAGACGACGCCCTTCTCCGGATCCAAAGCCAGGGGGCCGATGCCGGAGGCGTCGATGGTCCCGGTCTCGCGGAGAGCGCTCAGGCGGCGTTCGGCTTCGTCTGGGTCGAGGGTGTCGGGGACGAAGCCGAGCAGGCCGAGGATCACGGCCCGGTCGGTGGCGTGCCCCTTGCCGGTAAAGGCGAGGCTGCCATGGAGCGTCGCCTCGAGCCGGGCTGGCGCCCCCGCGCCGGGCACGCGGTCGGACCCGTCGCGCAGCGCATCCAGGAAGCGCGCGGCGGCCAGCATCGGACCCATGGTGTGCGACGAAGAGGGGCCGACGCCGATCTTGAAGATGTCGAAGACGCTGAGGAACATCGTTGCCCCTGGCGCGACGTGGACCGACGGCCCCGTCGCGCATCTCGCGGTGAAGGTTTGCCCCGCGCGGGCGACGCGCCCGCGCGGGGGGTCGATCGAGCCTTACTCCTCGTAGATCGGATAGGCGTCGGTTAGCTTGCGTACCTCCGCCAGCACGCCGGCCTCGACCTTGGGGTCCCCCTCGGCGCCGGCGGCGGCGAGGGCATCGACGACCTTGAGCACGAGCTCGCCCACCTTGGCGAACTCGGCCTCGCCGAAGCCGCGCGTGGTGCCTGCGGAGGTGCCGAGGCGGACACCGGAGGTGACGAAGGGCTTTTCCGGATCGAAGGGGATGGCGTTCTTGTTGCAGGTGAGCCCGGCGCGCTCCAGCGCCCGCTCGGCGTCGCGGCCCTTCACGCCCTTCGGGCGCAGGTCGACGAGTACCATGTGGCAGTCGGTGCCGCCCGAGACGATGTCGAGGCCGCCCTTCTGCAGCGTGTCGGCCAGCGTGCGGGCGTTGGCGATGACGCGGGCGGCGTAGTCCCTGAACGATGGCTGCAGCGCCTCGCCGAAGGCGACGGCCTTGGCGGCGATGACGTGCATCAAGGGCCCGCCCTGGTTGCCGGGGAAGACCGCCGAGTTGAGCTTCTTCGCGAGATCCTCGTCGTTGGTCAGGATGATCCCGCCGCGCGGGCCGCGCAGGGTCTTGTGGGTGGTCGAGGTGGTGACGTGGGCGTGCGGCACCGGGTTCGGGTAGAGGCCGGCGGCGACGAGGCCGGCGTAGTGCGCCATGTCGACCATCAGGTAGGCGCCGACCTCGTCGGCGATGGCGCGGAAGCCGGCGAAGTCGATCTCGCGCGGGTAGGCCGAGGCGCCGGCGATGATCAGCTTCGGCTTCGTCTCCAGAGCCCGGGCGCGCACTGCCTCCATGTCGATGCGCTGGTTGTCCTCGCGGACCTCGTAGCTCACCACGTCGAACCACTTGCCCGACATCGTCACCGGCGAGCCGTGGGTCAGGTGTCCGCCATGCGCGAGGTTCATGCCCATGATGCGGTCGCCGGGCTGGAGCAGCGCCAGGAAGACGGCCTGGTTCGCCTGCGCGCCCGAGTGCGGCTGGACGTTGGCGTAGGCCGCACCGAAGAGCCGCTTCACCCGCTCGATGGCGAGGGTCTCGACCTCGTCGACGAACTCGCATCCGCCATAGTAGCGCTTGCCGGGGTAGCCTTCGGCGTACTTGTTGGTCAGCACCGAGCCCTGGGCCATCAGCACGTCGCGGGAGACGATGTTCTCCGAGGCGATCAGCTCGATCTGGTGCTGCTGGCGGCCGAGCTCGCGGCCGATGGCGGCGGCGACGGCCTCGTCGGAAAGGCGGGAGGCGACGGTGTCGAGCATAGCTGGGGTCCTTGTCTCAGAGGCCGGCGGCGAGCTCGCGCTCGGCGATGTCGAGGAGGGCACGGACGTGGGGGGCGAAGGAGCGCCACACGGTCAGGTGGAAGCGGTCGTCAGCCTCGCGGACGAGGACAACCTGGGCGGTGTCGAAGACGGTGCGGGCGCCGGAGCCGACCGGCATCCGTG
The DNA here is from genome assembly GCF_036846665.1 of Amaricoccus sp. Classification (NCBI taxonomy): domain Bacteria; kingdom Pseudomonadati; phylum Pseudomonadota; class Alphaproteobacteria; order Rhodobacterales; family Paracoccaceae; genus Amaricoccus; species Amaricoccus sp. Next base: position 9,397 of record NZ_DAIUBO010000136.1, read on the forward strand.
CGAGATCGCGCGGGCAGCCGGTGGCGAGCAGGTCGAGCACGGCCGGGCCTTCGAGCGCATAGGTGATCTCGCGGTCCGAGACCTCGACGGCGCTGTGCGGCGCCGCGATGCCGCTCAGACTGGCGAGGAGCGCGTCGCGCTCGGCCTCGGGCGCCTCGAGAAGCCATTCGTCGGGGCCCAGGCAGAGGGCTGTGCGGGCGCCCTCGGCGCTGCGGGCGCCGACCGTGGTCGGTAGCCCAAAACCGATGCCGGCAGGGTCCGCGATGCGGAGCGCGATCCGCGTTGTCGGCGGCAGCTCGGCGATGGTCACGCCGGCGGAGGCGGTGGACGTCATGGCGTTCAAGGTTCTCTCCATCTCACACGCTGATCCGGGCGTTCTCGGGGTCGAGGAACACCGTGCCCTTCACCACCTTCGCGGTGATCGTGCCGTCGGGCATCGGGACATGCAGGGTCTGGCCGTCCCGATCCCGGCCGTCGACGACGACGGCCATGGCGATCGACCGGCCGAGCGCATCGCTCCAGTAGGAGGAGGTGACGTGGCCGATCATGGTCATCGGCTTCGGCTGGGCCGGGTCGGCGACGATCTGGGCGCCCTCCTGCAGCACGACCTTGGGGTCGTCGGTCAGCAGGCCGACGAGCTGCTTGCGGCCCTTCGCGACCATGTCGGGGCGGGTCAGCGAGCGCTTGCCGACGAAGTCGGGCTTGGCCTTGCCGATCGCCCAGGTGAGCCCGGCGTCGTCGGGGGTCAGCGTGCCGTCGGTGTCCTGGCCGACGATGATGTAGCCCTTCTCGGCGCGCAGCACG
>NZ_DAIUBO010000137.1:0-10147 GCF_036846665.1 Amaricoccus sp.
AGGGCAGCGCCCGGCCCGGGCGGAAGCGAAGCGCCCGCGTCGTGCCGGAGGCGCGTCTTCGGCGTGACGGGGCGGGGCGGGCGCTGCCCGGCGGTGCCTGGCCTCGACGGGTTGGCGGCACTCGGCGCGCGCGGAAACCGGCCTGAACCGGCTGCGCTGCCAAATGCGATTCCCCTGCGCCCGGGACGGGCCCGGCTTGACGCGGGCGCCCGCCGCGGAAGAGAAAACCGGACCGCCCTCGCCGCAACTTGAAAAGGATGATGGCATGAAACTCGGTCTGCTGACGGCACCCTTTCCCGACACGGAGCTGATGGAGGTCGCGCGCTGGAGCGCCGCGGCCGGGTTCGAGGCGCTGGAGATCGCCTGCTGGCCCGCCTCGGGCGGGGAGGCGCGGCGCTATGCGGGAACCTCGCATGTGGACGTGGACGGGATCACCGAAGCCCGGGCGCGCGAGATCGCCGCCGCGCTCGGCGAGACGGGCATCGCGATCTCGGCGCTGGGCTATTATCCCAACCCGCTCCACGGGGAGGCGGCCCATCGTGAGCAGGTCATCGGGCATCTCAAGAAGGTGATCACCGCGGCGGGGCTGATGGGGGTGGGCGTGGTCAACACCTTCCTCGGCGGGGACCGGGGCCTCGACGCCGACCGCAACTGGGACCGCGCGCGCGCGATCTTCCCGGAGATCGTGGCCCATGCCCGCGACAGCGGCGTGACGCTCGCCTTCGAGAACTGCCCGATGATCTTCTCGGCGGACGAATGGCCCGGCGGCCACAACATCGCCTATTCGCCGCGGATCTGGCGGCGCATCTTCGAGGAATGGGGCGATTCCGTGGCCATGAACTTCGACCCGAGCCATCTCGTCTGGCAGATGATCGACCAGGGCCGGTTCATCCGCGAATTCGGCGGCAGGATGGTGCATGTCCACGCCAAGGACGTGATGATCGACCGGGACGGGCTCTACGAGAACGGCGTGATGTCGGTCGGCATGGGCTGGCAGGTGCCGCGCATGCCGGGGCTCGGCGACGTGGACTGGCCGGGCTTCTTCTCGGAGCTCTACCGGGCGGGTTACGACGGGCCGGTGATCGTCGAGCACGAGGACCGGACCTTCGAGGGCACGGACGCGGCGGTCAAGCGCGGCTTCCTCATGGCCCGCGACGTGCTGCGGCCCTATGTGAAATAGGCGGGCGCCGCCCGCACCGTCGCCGAACGGACTGTGGCGCAACGATAATTCGACTTGTCGGCGCGGTCGGAGGCGTCCATGCTTCCGCTTGGCGACGCAACGCCATGAAGTGCGACCGGGCGAACCCGCTGCCGGGACCGGCCGCATGGCCCGAGCCGGCGAGAATCCGGCCGGAAGGATCGCCGAAAGAAGCGCGGAAACCGCGCGCAACCAACGAAAGGGAGAAAGCTTTGACTACCAGGAAGATGCTCGCAACCATCGCGCTCACGGCGCTGCTCGCCGCCCCCGCGCTCGCCGAAGACTATACCATCGGGCTCTCGAACGGCTGGGTCGGCTCCGAATGGCGCACCCAAATGATCGAGGAGGCGCAGGCCGCCGCGGCGGCCTGGGCGGACCAGGGCGTCAATATCGAGCTGGTGATCTCCTCGGCCGACATGGACGTGCAGGGCCAGATCAACGTCGTGCGCAACATGATCAACCAGGGCGTCGATGCCATCATCATCAACCCCAACAGCCCCACCGCCTTCGATCCGATCATCGCCCAGGCCGCGGGCCAGGGCATCCTCGTGATCGCCACGGACGCGGAGGTCTCCTCGCCGGACGCCTATTACGTCGGCATCGACCAGAAGGGCTGGGCGATGCAATCGGCGAAATGGCTCGCCGAGACGCTCGGCGGCGAGGGCAAGGTCGTGGCCATCAACGGCGTCGCCGGGCATCCGGCAAACCAGATGCGCGTCGAGGGCTATCAGGAGGTCTTCGAGGAGTATCCCGGCATCGAGGTCGTCAACGAGGCCAATGCCAACTGGGACCAGGCGCAGGGCCAGCAGACCATGCAGACCCTGCTCGCCTCCAATCCCGATCTCGACGGCGTCTGGGTCCAGGACGGCATGGCCGCCGGCGCCTGGCGCGCCATCGAGGCCGCGGGCCGCGACGACATCGCCGCGACCGGCGAGATCCGCAAGGACTTCCTCGATACCTGGGAGGAGAAGGGCTACACCACCGCCGCTTCGGTCAACCCGCCCGGCGTCATGGCCTCGGCGCTCAATGCCGCGGTGCTGATGCTGCAGGGCAACGAGATCGACGCGAGCAAGATCTCCGGGGTCTACGGCAATGCGCTCTACATCCCGATCCCCTTCATCTCCGGCGAGAACGTCGAGGCGGCGCGCGCCAGCGCCGAAGGCAAGCCCGATTATTACTCGGTCACCGAGACGGTGAGCGTGGACGACCTGAAATCGGCGTTCTTCAAGTGACGCGCCCGGACGGGCGGCGGCCCCGGCCCCGCCCGTTCCCCACCCGCGGCGGACCACCGTCTTGAGCCTTCTCGTCGCCGAGAACATCCGCAAGGCCTTCGGCAGCACGCTGGCGCTCGACGGGGCCTCGCTGACCGTGGAGCCTGGCCAGGTGCACGGGCTGATCGGCTCGAACGGCTGCGGCAAGTCGACGCTCTGCAAGATCGCCGCCGGTTCGGTCGGGGCCGACGAGGGGCGCCTGCGCTTCGACGGACGGGAGGGCTTCTTCGGCACGCCCGCCGCCGCCGCCGCGGCCGGCATCGCCGTCTTCTACCAGGAATTGAGCCTGATCCCCGACCTCGACGTGGCCGAGAACATCGCGCTCGGCCACGAGCCAAGGCGCCGCGGCATGGTCGACGGCGCGGCGATCCACCGGGAGGGCGCGCGGCTTCTCGCGCGCTTCGGCTCGGCGGGCGGCAAGGGGCTCACCCCGGGCGCGCTGGTGCGCGACCTCTCGGCCGACCAGCGCCAGATCGCCGAGATCTGCAAGATCCTCGCGCGCGCGCCGAAGCTGGTGATCTTCGACGAGGCCACCTCCTCGCTCGACGGCGACCAGGTGCAGATCTTCTTCGAGATCGTGCGCGCGCTGCGCGAAGCCGGCACCGGCATCATCTTCATCTCGCACCGCATGGACGAGCTCTTCGCGATCTGCGACCGAATCACCGTGATGCGCGACGGCCGGACCGAGGCGACCCTGCCGGTGGCCGGGACCGACCGCGAGGCGGTCCTGACCCTGATGGTCGGGAGCGCGCTGGCCACCCGCCACCGGGACGAGGCGCCGCCGCGGCCGGGCGCCCCGGTGCTGGAGGTCGCGGGGCTCAGCAACGCGGTGCTGCGCGACGTCTCCTTCACCCTCCATGAAGGCGAGATCCTCGGCCTCGGCGGCCTGCACGGCCAGGGGCAATCGGCGGTGCTGCGCGCGATCTTCGGCGCCGATCCCGCCACCGGCTCGGTGCGGCTCGGCGGCACGTCCCAGGACCGGCGCAGCCCCGCGGCCGCGATCCGGGCCGGCCTCGGCTATGTCTCCGGCGACCGGGGCGTCAACGGCGTCTTCCTCGACCGGCCGATCCTCGAGAACATGGCGATCGCGTCTCTCTCCAAGTCCCGCGCCGCGGTCTTCCGGCCGCGGGCCTTCGTCGAGCGCGTCGGCGAGATCGTCGCCCGGCTCAACCTGCGCTTCGCCGGCTACGACTTCCCGCTGCGCACGCTCTCCGGCGGCAACCAGCAGAAGGTGGTGATCGCGCGCTGGCTCGCCACCGGGCCGCGGGTGCTCCTGCTCGACGATCCCACCAAGGGCATCGACGTCGAGGCCAAGGCCGATCTCTACGCGATCATCGACGAGCTCGCCGCCGAGGGCGTGGCGATCCTGCTGCATTCCTCGGAGGACGAGGAACTGCTCACCACCGCCCACCGGGTGCTGGTCTTCGGCTCGGGCCGCATCCGCGCGGATCTCGCGGGCGAGGCGCTGACCCCGACGGCGCTCTACCGCGCCGCCTACGAGGTCAGCGCCGCATGACCGAGGCATCCGCCCCCGCCCCGGAGGGCCGCCCTCCTCTGCGCATCCGCTGGGCGCTCGCCTTCGTGGTCTTCGCCGTTTTCTTCGCGGTCAACGCCTGGCTCCAGCCCTCGCTCCTGACCGCCCGGGTGCTCGCCTCCAACCTCACGAGCTTCCTGCCGCTGGTGCTCGTGGCGATCGGCCAGACCTATGTGGTGCTCGCTGGCGACATCGACCTCTCCGCCGGCGCGATCATCGCGCTCGTCAACGTGAGCGTGGTCAGCCTCATCGAGCAGGCGGGCGGCAGCGGCGGCGCCATCGCGCTGGGGCTCGCGGCCGGCATCGCGCTGGGGATCCTCTGCGGGCTCCTCAACGGGCTGCTGGTGGCGGTGCTGCGGCTCCAGGCCATCGTGACCACCTTCGCCACCTCGATCGTCTTCGGCGGCATCGCGCTCTGGATCCTGCCCCAGGCCGGCGGCAGCGTGCCGCAGGCCTATTGGCGCGGCTATGCCGGCGGCCTCGGGCCGGTGAAGCTGACGGTGATCCTCTTCCTCGTCGCGCTCGGCACCGCGATCCTCTGCTCGCGCATGCGCTGGTACCGGCACCTGCTGGCGATCGGCGGCAACCGGCTCGGCGCCTTCCAGTCCGGGCTTGCGGTGACCCGCCAGCGGGTGATCTCCTACGTGCTCTGTGGCCTCTTCGCCGCCCTCGCCGCCCTCTGCCTCGTCGGCGAGACCGCCAGCGCGGATCCGCTGCTCGGCCCCTCCTTCACCCTGACCTCCATCAGCGCTGTGGTGCTCGGCGGCACGGCGCTCGCCGGCGGGCGCGGCGGGGTGATCGGCTCGATCCTCGGCGCGCTGACGCTGGGGCTGATCAACAACATCGTCTTCTTCGCCAAGCTGCCCTATGTCACCCAGGACCTGGTCAAGGGACTGATCATCCTCGCGGCGCTGGCCGGCGGCATCCTCGGGGCCCGCCGATGAGGCTGCTGCGCAACCCGCTCGTGCTCGCCGGCCTCGCCATCCTCGCCCTGCTCGCGATCGGCGAGGCGGTCGCGCCCGGCTTCGCCGGGGCGGGCCAGCTGCGCAGCCAGTTCGTCATCGCGGCCATGCTCGGCGTGATCGCGGCCGGGCAGAACCTCGTGATCCTCGCCGGGCGCGAGGGCATCGACCTCTCGGTCGGGGCGATGCTCGGCCTCGGCGCGCTGGTCGCGGGCAACGTGATGAACGGCGACAATGCGATGATCCTCGCCGGGCTCGGGGCGGCGGTGGCGGTGACCGGCGCCTTCGGCCTGCTCAACGGGCTCGGCATCACCATCCTGCGCATCCCGCCGCTGGTGATGACGCTGGGCATGGCCGGGGTGATCCAGGGGCTCCTGATCATCCTGACCTCGGGGCGGCCCTCCGGCCGGGCCGCGCCGGCGCTGACCCGCTTCATCATCGACCCGCTCGTCGTCGGGATCCCCGGCCTCGTCTTCGTCTGGGCGGGCCTCGCCCTCCTGCTGATCTGGTTCCTGCGCCGGTCGCGGGCGGGGCTGAACATCTATGCCATCGGCACCAACCAGGAGGCGGCCCGGCTCTCGGGCGTGCCGGTCACCGCCACGCGGATCCTCGTCTTCGCGCTCTCGGGCGCCTTCTCGGGGATCACCGGCTTCCTGATCCTCGGCTATACCCAGAGCGTCTTCATCGGCGTCGGCAACGCCTATGTCCTGCCCTCGATCATCGCCGTGGTGATCGGCGGCACCCCGCTATCGGGCGGCACGGGCGGCTATACCGGCACCATCGCCGGCGCCATCCTGCTCACCCTGCTCCAGAGCCTCCTGAACGCCATGGCGATCGAGCCCTTCGGCCGCCAGATCATCTTCGGCGTGGTGCTGATCGGCCTGATGCTGATCTACGGCCGGCAGGACCGCCTGCGGACATAGATCTCCGAGCCCCGCAGGCCCGAAACGCGGTCACGATGGCCCTGCACGATCGTTTCAAGGGAACGACCGGAAGGAAGGCCGGGTCCCGCGCCCGTCACCTGCGCCTGATCCACGAAGAGCGGGCGCGGCCGAAACGGGAGGCCGGCGCAGCCTGGCACTGCATCTTGCGGTTCACGCCGCGCGGCATGGCGTCTGTGAGGCGCTCTCCTCAAAGAGGCGCGATCTCCCGGGGCGCGGGGAGGTCGCCGACCCGGCGGTCGACCGCGACGCCGCCCGATGCCGGGACCGGACGGCTAGAGCCGCGCGCCGGTATCCCGCGAGAAGAGCGAGGCCGCCGCGGCGCTGAAATCGAGACCGATCTCCTCCCCTTCGCGACACGCACGATCCCTCTCGACCCTGACCGACCACAGCCTGCCATCGACCGACATCCAGAGGATCCGGTCCGCCCCCATCAGGTCGATGCTCTCGACCCGGGCCCGGAGCCGGCCCGCTCCGGGCGCCGTCAGGCGGAGCGCCTCGGGCCGGATCCCGAGCTCGGCCTCGCCGGCGGGCGCCCCGTTCGTCACCTCGTAGCCGGACAGGTCGAGATCGCCGCCGCCACGGACGAGGCGAAGCCCATTCTCCGCGACGAGGGTTCCGGACAGGAAATTCATCGACGGCGAGCCGAGGAACCCCGCGACGAAGCGGGTCATCGGCTTGTCGTAGATCGCCTGCGGCGTGTCGTATTGCTCCACCTTGCCGCCCGAGAGCACCGCAACCCGGTCGGCCATGGTCATCGCCTCGACCTGATCGTGGGTGACATAGACGATGGTGGTCCCGAGGTCGCGGTGAAGCTTCTTGATCTCGACCCGCGTCTCGGTGCGCAGCTTCGCGTCGAGGTTGGACAGGGGCTCGTCGAAGAGGCAGACATCCGTCGACCGGATCAGCGCCCGGCCAATGGCGACCCGCTGGCGCTGTCCGCCCGAGAGCTGGCCCGGCTTGCGATCGAGCAGCTTTTCGATCTGCAGGAGTTCCGACACCCATTTCAGGCGCTTCTCGATCTCGGCGCGGGGCGTCCGGTCGATCCTGAGTCCGAAGGTCAGGTTGTCGCGGACACGCATCGTCGGGAACAGCGCGTAGGACTGAAACACCATCGCGAGGCCCCGGTCGGCGGGCTCGGCCGTCGTCACGTCCCTGTCGCCGATCAGGAGCTGGCCGCCGCTCGGATCCTCGAGTCCCGCGATGATGTTCAGCAGCGTGGACTTGCCGCAGCCCGACGGCCCGAGAAGAACGGTAAACTCGCCAGGCTCGATCTGGAGGTTGATCCCCGACAATACCGGCGTGGCGCCGTAGGATTTCGAGACGTTCCTGAGATGGATGCTCTTCACGGCCGGTCCTACCCCTTGACTGCGCCGGCCGCGATTCCGCGCACGAAAAAGCGACCCGAGAGAAAATAGACGACGAGGGCGGGCAGCGCGGTCAGGAGGCTGGCGGCCATGTTGACGTTGAGGATGGCCGCGCCACGGGTATTGCTGACGATATTGTTGAGCTGCACCGTCATCGGCATGTTGTCGTTGCCCGCGAAGATCAGCCCGAGCAGATAGTCGTTCCAGATCCCGGTGAATTGCAGAATGGCGACCACGAGGATGATGTTCGTGGACATCGGCAGGATCACCGAAAAGAAGGTCCGCAGGAAACTCGCGCCTTCCATCCGCGCGGCCTTGGTGATCTCGCCGGGAATGCCGAGGTAGAAGTTGCGAAAGAGCAGCGTCGTGAACGGCAGGCCGAAGATGACATGCACGGCGACGATCCCCGGATAGGTGCCGAAGAGGCCGACGCGGCTTAGCATGATGACCGTCGGATAGATCATCGATTGGTAGGGCACGAACAGGGCAACGCTGATCAGGAACATCGTCGCATTGGACAGGCCCGATTTCCACTCGGTCAGTGCAAACCCGTTCAGCGCACCGAACAGGATGGAGATGATCACCGCCGGGATCGTGATCTTGACCGAATTCCACAGGCCGGGCGAGATCCCGTTGCAGTCCAGTCCGGAACAGGCTTCGGACCAGGCCATGCGCCAGGCGTCGAAGGAGGGTGCGGCGGGCAGGGCGAGCAGCGATCCGGCCCGGATCTCGTCCATGGGCTTGAGCGAATTGACGACCACGAGCGCAATGGGGAGGAGAAAGAAGACGGCCGAGGCCAGCAGGAAGGCATAGAGGCCGATCGTGCCGATATCGGGTCTCCGCGCGGTCGCGCTCATTTCTTCTGCGCCCGGTATTCCGCCCAGAAGTAGGGCACCAGCATCGCCACGACGAGCAGCATCATCAGGATGGAGGCGGCGGAGGCGAAGCCGATATTCGCCCGGCCGAAGAAATGATCGACGGCGAATTTCGCCGGCAGGTCCGAGGCGAAGCCGGGGCCGCCCTTGGTCAGCGTGATCACCAGGTCATAGGCGCGGATCACGTCGGAGGCGAGCAGGACCACCGCCGAGGCGACCACCGGCCAGAGACTGGGCAGGATGATCTGGAGATAGCCGCGCCAGAGCGGAATCCCCTCGACCCGGATCGCCTTCCAGAGGTCGCTTCCGATTCCGCGCAGCCCGGCGAGCACGATGATCATCGCGAAGCCCACCGAATGCCAGACACCGGCGATGACCAGCGTGTAGATCGCCCGCTCCGGATCGCTCAGCCAGTCGAAGGCGAAGCTCTCGAAACCGAACCCGCGCATGATGGCCTGCACCCCCTGAGCGGGTTCGAAGATCCAGCGCCAGGCGAGGCCCGTGACGACCAGCGACACGGCGAAGGGATAGAGGAAGATCGCCCGGAAGACCCCCTCCCCCCGGACGTTCCGGTCGAGCAGGATGGCCAGGAAGATGCCCAGCGCCATGGAGACCACGACATAGAGGACGCCGAAGATCACCATGTTGACCAGCGACACGATCCACCGGTCCGTGGACCAGAGCCGCGAATACTGGTCGAAGCCGACGAAATTGTAGACCGGCAGCAGTTTCGAACTGGTCATGGAGATCACCCCCGTCCAGACCAGCGAGCCGTAGAAGAAGAGCGCCACCACCAGAAAGAACAGGACCGCGACGCGCGCGGGCCTGTAGGACGACCTGAAGCTGCCTGACGTCATTCGGCTCTCTCGCATGGGAACGGGGCGGCCACCTCGGCCATCCGGCGGGGCGGTCAGCTGCCGGAGAGGATGCCCGCCAGCGCTTCGGCACCGCTCTCGGCGCTCATCGACGGATCGGCCCAGTATTGGCCCACCAGATCGGTCAGCTGGCCGAGCTGATCGCCCGACAGGCTGGAATAGACCGTGGGCAGGACGACCCCCTCGCGCGCCGCCGCCGCGCCGAGGGCGGCGCAATGGTCGAGCGCACCGCTCTCGACCGTGTTGACCACGGGCACGGAGCCCTTGCCCGCCGCGATTGCGGAGGCGACATCGGCGCTCATCGCCAGGCTCGCGAGCGTCTCCTGGCCGGCGGCTTCCTCGTCGCTGTCGGGGTTCGGGAAGACCAGCACATCGACGACGATGACATAAGGCGTGCCCGACGCGGACGGAGCGAGCATGCAGCCGTAGTCCGATCCCGCCGTCAGGCCGGCTGCGGAGAACTCGCCCTTGGCCCAGTCGCCCATCGGCTGCATCCCCGCACGGCCCGTCACGACCATGTTGGTGGTGTCGTTCCAGGATCGGCCGGTGCTGGCCTCGTCGGCATGGCCGCTCACCTCGCGGAGCAGCTCGAAGGCGCGGATCGTGTCGGCGCCGGTCGCCCGCTCGGCGTCGTGCTGCACGAAGAGCGCGTCATAGAGCTCGTCGCCGCCGACCCCGATCACCAGGTCGGTCAGGACGTAGAGGATCTGCCAGGGCTCGCCGCCGATCGCGAGGCCGACCTTGCCCTCCGCGTCGATCCGATCGGCCGCCGCGATGATCTCGTCCCAGGACTTCGGCGCCTCGATCCCGAGTTCCCCGAAGAGCGAGCTCGAGTACCAGATCCAGTTGTCGGCATGCATCCCCAGCGGGATCGCGACGACGTTGCCGTCCGACAGCATGGACTGCCAGACGAGCGGGGAGACCTGCTGTTCCCAGCCTTCCGCGGCGGCGAGGTCGTTGAAGTCGCGCAACATCCCCGAACCGGCCATTTCATCGACGGTTCCGCCGGGTGTCGTCAGCAGGGCGGATGGCGCGTCGCCGCCCATGATGCGGCTGATCGCCAGCGCGGTGGCGTCCTCGCCGCCTCCGGTCGCACTGTCGACCCGGGTTCCGCCCGCCGCGAC
>NZ_DAIUBO010000138.1:0-10138 GCF_036846665.1 Amaricoccus sp.
CGACATCACCGGCCTCAGCGCGGGGGAGCCCGACTCCCCCACGCCGCCGACCGGCCGCGCCGCGGCGAGCGGCGCCGTCGAGGGGGGCGGGCCCCGCCACACCGCGCCCGCCGGCACCCCCGAGCTGCGCGCCGCCATCGCCGCGAAGTTCGCGCGCGAGAACGGCCTCGACTATGCGCCGGCCGAGGTGATGGTCTCCACCGGCGGCAAGCAGGTGCTCTTCAACGCGCTGATGGCGACGCTCGACCCCGGCGACGAGGTCATCGTGCCCGCCCCCTATTGGGTCAGCTACCCCGACATGGTGCGCCTCGCGGGCGGCACGCCGGTGATCCTGCCCGCCGGTCTCGAATCGGGCTTCAGGATCACGCCCCACGCCCTCGCGGCCGCGATAACGCCGCGCACCAAGTGGCTGATCTTCAACTCGCCCTCCAATCCGACCGGCGCCGGCTACGGCCGCGACGCGCTGCGCGCGCTCACCGAGGTCCTCATGGCGCACCCGCAGGTCTGGGTGCTCTCGGACGACATCTACGAGCACATCGCCTATCCGCCGTTCCGCTTCTGCACCCCAGCGGAGGTCGAGCCCGGCCTGCGCGAGCGGACCCTGACGGTCAACGGCGTCTCCAAGGCCTATGCCATGACCGGCTGGCGCATCGGCTATGCCGGCGGGCCGCGCCGCCTCATCGACGCCATGACGACGATCCAGTCGCAATCCACCACCAACGCCTGCTCGATCAGCCAATGGGCGGCATTGGAGGCCCTGACCGGCGATCAGGGATACATCGCCGAGGCCCGCGCCGCCTTCCTGCGGCGCCGCGATCTCGTGGTCGGGCTGCTCGACGCCATTCCCGGCATCGACTGCCCGGTGCCGGAGGGCGCCTTCTACGTCTATCCCTCGATCCGCGGCCTGATCGGCAAGCGTACGGCCGACGGCCGGATCATCGCGAGGGACGCCGATTTCGCCGCCGCCCTGCTCGAGGCCACGGGGGTGGCGACCGTCTTCGGCGCCGCCTTCGGCGTCTCGCCCAATTTCCGTGTCAGCTACGCGGCTTCCGACGCGACCCTCACCGAAGCCTGCCACCGGATCGAGGCCTTCTGCCGCACCCTGACCTGACCCCGGACCTTCTCATACCAGCGGCCCTCGTCGTCGCCTCTCATCCCTGACGCGCCAGGGTCCCCGGCCCGATCGACCGGTGTCGATCGGGTCGTGGCCGTATCCCTATCCCGAGGCTCGGCCTCGGTCCGCAGCGTCAGTCAGACGGAAGGGTGGTTGGTACGACAGATCCGCGCACGGCGGCCTGCCCCCGGCGGAGGCGACAGGCGCTCCCCTCCCACCGACGAACCGGCGCGCGGCAATGCCGCGCTGGCGCCGGTTCGGGGTGGCCGCAGTCCCGGGTTCCTGTCAGTTCGACGAGCCGGTCGCCGGCGCCGTGGTGGTGCCTTCCGGCTCCTCGCCCGTGGCCTCGTCCACGAGATCCTGCACCTCGCTCTCCACATCGGCGGCCGCATCGCCGGCCGCCTCGCCGGCGGATTCCACGGCCCCCTCGGTGGCTTCGGCGGCGTCGCCGGCAGCCTCGCCCACGGCATCCGCCGCATCGCCGGCCGCCTCGGTCGCGGAATCCACGGCATCCGATGCGGCATCCGCGGCATCACCGGCCGCCTCGCCGGCGGCATCCGCCGCGTCCTGCACGGCCTCGGTGGCCTCCCCGGCGGCGTCGGTCGCCGCGTCAGTGGCATCCGCCTCGGTCGCAGCGGGAGCGGGGGCTTCCGTCACCTCCGGCGTGCCCGAGCCCATGAACATGTAGACCCCCAGGGCGACCACCAAGACGGCAAGAATGATCAGAATGCGCTGCATGTACTTCTCCCATGTTTCCGAATGCCGCACGGTCGGCCCCGCGCCTCCCCACACATGGGGCAATCCCGGGGGCCGGGCAACCCGTCTCGCGGCCCCGAGGGGCAAAAGCCGCCGACGCGCGGCCGTCTTCCCTTGAGCCGCAGTCTGGACTATGATCGGCCGAGACCGGGGCTTCGCTCCGGTCGTTTTTTGGACCAACGATCAGAAGGAAGAAACGGCCATAGCCCGCAGACCGCACAGCGCGCCGCCGACGCGCGACACCGGACCCCGCGTGAACGATCGCATTCGCGCCCCCGAAATTCGACTGATCGGCGCAGGAGGCGAGAACATCGGCCTCATCTCGCCGGACAAGGCGATGATCCTCGCCGAGGAGGCGGGCCTCGACCTGGTCGAGATCTCGCCGAACGCCACGCCGCCCGTCGCCAAGATCATGGATTTCGGCAAGTTCAAGTACGAACAGCAGAAGAAGGAATCCGAGGCGCGCAAGAAGCAGAAGATCATCGAGATCAAGGAAATCAAGTTCCGCCCGAACACCGACACCCACGATTACGACGTCAAGATGCGCTCGGTGATGAAGTTCCTCGAGGGCGGCGACAAGGTCAAGGTGACGCTGCGGTTCCGCGGCCGCGAGATGGCCCATGCGGAGCTCGGCCGCAAGCTGCTCGAACGGGTCGCCGAGGACGTGACCGATCTCGGCAAGATCGAGGCCATCCCGCGGCTGGAAGGCCGGCAGATGGTCATGATGATCAATCCGGTCAAGCACTGAATCCCGGCGCGCGGACGCCCCCCGACCGGGTCCGTCCGCCTGCCGCTCCGCATCCCATTGGCGCGGCATGAAAGACCGATCCCTCCGCTCCCGCGCCGTGACGCTCCCGGCCCGGGCGCTCATCGCCCTGGCGCGGCACCTGCCCTACCGGCTGCGGCTGGCGCTCGGCTCGGCGCTGCTGCGCGGCGCGGTCGCGCTCGTCCCGCGGCTGCGCTCCCGGGTGGAGAACAACCTCCGCCTGATCTTCCCCGAGATGCCCGCCGGGGAACGCCGGCGCATCCGCCGGGCGATGGCGGATAATTTCGGCCGCACCTTCACCGAGATCCTGAGCAATCCGAGCTTCCACGGCCGGGGATACTGGATCGCCCCGGAGCCCGGCCCCGGCACCGAGGCGATCCTGCGCGCCGCGCGCGAGGGCAGCGGCGCCGTGCTGGTGACCGGCCATTTCGGGCAATGGGAGGCCGGCCGCGCCTGGATGAAATCGAGCGGCATCGCCTGCGCCGGCGTCTATCGTCCGCTGGACGAGCCCGAGCTCAACGCGATCTATCTCGAGAACCTCGAGTTCGGCGGCACGCCGATCTTTCCCAAGAGCCGGCGCGGCGTGCGCGGCATCGTCGCCCATGTGGCCCGGGGCGGGATCGTGGCGATCCTGACCGACCAGTTCGAGCGCCGCGGCGCGACCCTCGACTTCATCGGCCATCCCGCGCCGACCGCGCTCGTGCCGGCCGAGCTCGCCTTCCGCTCGAAGCTGCCGCTGGTGCCGATCTACGGCATCCGCCAGCCCGACGGCCTGCATGTCCGGGTCGTCGTCGAGCCGCCCATCCCGCATTCGACCGTCCCGGAGATGATGCAGGCGGTCAACGACAGCCTCGCCGCCCGGGTCCGCGCCCATCCCGGCCAGTATTACTGGCTGCACCGTCGCTGGGTGAAGAGCTTCGCCCCGCCGCGCTGAAGCTGCCGGCGGTCGCCCCCCGCTCCGTCAACCCTCATCCCTCCTGGCGCCGGGGTGTCCCCAGCCCGATCGACCGGTGGCGATCGGGCCGCGCTGGCCCTGCCGGGGGCCGGCGCGCTTCGCGCACCGTCCAGGGCCGAAGCGCCCCGATCCTCAACCGACCGTTAAGCTGCACCTCCCTCGCCCTGCGGCGCGCGCCTTCGGGCGACCGGACCGGGCGACGCGCCACCGGCGCCTCGCCTTATCGGTCCGGGGTATGCGGCGCGGGCCGCGCGGGGCGCGGCCTTCTCCCCGGCCCCTGGGCTCCGCCACGGGGAACGGAGGCCGGTCCGGCGCCCCCCGTCAGGGCAGGCTCGCCGCCGAATAGACCTGGCCGCCGCGGCTGCCCTGCACGATCACGGCGACCGGTTCGTCCCCGGTCAGCCGATAGGCCAGATCCACCGGCTCGTGCCCGTCCCAGCGCGCGATCGTGTCCCATTCCGTGACGATATTGGTGTAGTCGATCGTCCGCCCGGCGTTCTCCCCGGCCTCGATCGCCACCTCGCTCGAGGGCATGTAGCGCACCACATGCACATCCGCCGCCCCCACCGGCACCCCGTTCGGCGTGAGCCGGATGTTCAGCAGGTCGTCCTCCAGATCCACGTCGAGATCGACCGCCGCCGGCAGGGCCTGATGGGCGGCGATGCTGCGCACGATGCGCACCGCATCATGGCCCACCAGCCTATCGTTGCCCTGAACCACCATCTGCGGCGTGTAGAACCGCCGGCTGTGCGCCGCCTTGGCATAGGCCTTCTGCCGCGCGGTGAAGGCGGGGCTGCCGAAGGAATCCTGCCAGCCGAGGTAATCCCAGTAATCCACATGGAGCGCGAGCGCGATCACCCCCGGCTCCTCGGCGAGATCGCGGAAGAGCGCATCCGCGGGCGGACAGGACGAGCAGCCCTGGCTGGTGAAGAGCTCGATCACCACCGGCGAGGTCTGGGCGCGGCCCAACTGCGGCAGCAGCAGCGACAGGAGGACGACGGCGAGCGGGACAAGGCGCATCTGGCACATCCGGGATCTGGCCCGTCAGAGGTAGACGGGCCCGCGCCGCGACGCCAGTCAAGCCTTCGCGAGCGCGCCGCTCCGTGAACGACCCTGGGCGGTGCGGCCCGGCGGCCGCACCGCGCGATTCAGGCCACCTTCGCCAGGTTGCGCAGCACGTAATGCAGCACCCCGCCGTTCTCGACGTATTCGATCTCCACCGCCGTATCGATCCGGCAGCGCAGCGCGATCTCGCGCGCCGTGCCGTCGGCCCCGACGATGCGGCAGGGCACTTCGGACAGGGGCTTCAGATCGCCCGCCAGGCCGCTGATCGATATGGTCTCGTCGCCCTTCAGCCCCAGCGACTTGCGATTGTCGCCGCCGGTGAACTCGAAGGGAATCACCCCCATGCCCACCAGGTTGGAACGGTGGATACGCTCGAAGCTCTCGGCGATCACGGCCTTGACGCCGAGCAGCGCCGTGCCCTTGGCCGCCCAGTCGCGCGAGGAGCCGGTGCCGTATTCCTTGCCCGCGATCACCACCAGCGGCACGCCCTTCGCCTGCCAGGCCATGGCCGCGTCGTAGATCGAGGCCTGCATGCCGTCCGGCCCGAGGGTATAGCCGCCCTCGACGCCTTCCAGCATCTCGTTGCGGATGCGGATATTGGCGAAGGTGCCGCGCATCATCACCTCGTGATTGCCGCGGCGCGAGCCGTAGGAATTGAACTCGCTGACCGGCACCTGCCGCTCCTGCAGATAGGCGCCCGCCGGATGCACCGGCTTGAAGGAGCCCGCGGGCGAGATGTGGTCGGTGGTGACCGAATCGCCGAGCAGCGCCAGGATGCGCGCGCCCGCGATGTCGCTGATCACGCCGGGCTCGCGCCCCATGCCGCGGAAATAGGGCGGGTTCTGCACATAGGTCGAGCCGGTGGGCCAGGAATAGGTCTCGCTCTCCTCGACCGAGACCGCCTGCCATTTCTCGTCGCCCTTGAAGACATCGGCGTATTTCGACCGGAAGGATTCCCGCGTCACCGTGCGCTCGACGATCTCGGCGACCTCCCGGGCGCTCGGCCAGATGTCCTTGAGATAGACGTCCCTTCCGTCGGGCGTCTGCGCCAGCGGCTCGGTCGCGATGTCGATGTTCATGTCGCCCGCCAGCGCATAGGCCACCACCAGCGGCGGCGAGGCGAGGTAGTTCGCCCGCGTGTCGGGGTTCACCCGCCCCTCGAAGTTGCGGTTGCCCGAGAGCACCGAGGCCGCCACCAGGTCGCCCTCGTGGATCGCCTTGGAGATCTCCTCCGGCAGCGGCCCCGAATTGCCGATGCAGGTGGTGCAGCCATAGCCCACGAGGTTGAAGCCGATGGCGTCGAGATCCTCCTGCAGGCCCGCGGCCTCGAGATAATCGGTGACCACCTGGCTGCCCGGCGCCAGCGAGGTCTTGACCCAGGGCTTGCGCGTGATCCCCAGTTCCCGCGCCTTGCGCGCCACCAGCCCGGCGCCGACCATCACATAGGGGTTCGAGGTATTGGTGCAGGAGGTGATCGCCGCGATCACCACCGAGCCGTCGCCGATGTCGTAATCCGCCCCCGCGACGGGATGGCGCCTGCGGGGATCGACCAGGTCGAGCTCGACCACCGCGCCACCCTCCGAGGCCATGGCCTTCGAGCCGTTCGACATGTCGACGCCGCGGTAATCCGCCACGACCTTGAGGAAGGCCGGCGCCGCATCCGCCAGCGCCACCCGGTCCTGCGGCCGCTTCGGCCCGGCGAGCGAGGGCTCCACCGCGCCCATGTCGAGCTCGAGCGTGTCGGTATAGACAGGATCGTAATCCGCCCCGCGCCAGAATCCGTTGGCCTTGGCATAGGCCTCGACGAGCGCGATGCGCTCGTCCTCGCGCCCCGAGACCCGCAGATAGCGCAGCGTCTCGTCGTCGATGGGGAAGAAGCCGCAGGTGGCGCCGTATTCGGGGGCCATGTTGGCGATGGTCGCGCGGTCCGCCAACGGCAGATGGTCGAGGCCCGCCCCGTAGAATTCCACGAACTTGTTCACCACGCCCTTCTTGCGCAGCATCTGGGTAACGGTGAGCACCAGGTCGGTGGCGGTCACCCCCTCCCGGAGCGCCCCGGTCAGCCTGAAGCCCACCACCTCGGGGATCAGCATCGAGATCGGCTGGCCGAGCATCGCCGCCTCCGCCTCGATGCCGCCCACGCCCCAGCCGAGGATGGCGAGGCCGTTGACCATTGTGGTATGGCTGTCGGTGCCCACCAGCGTGTCGGGATAGGCGACCTCCGCCCCGGAGGGATCCTTGTCGGTCCAGACCGTCTGGCCGAGATATTCCAGGTTCACCTGGTGGCAGATGCCGGTGCCCGGCGGCACCACGCGGAAATTGGCGAAGGCGCCCTGCCCCCATTTCAGGAATTCGTAGCGCTCGCCGTTGCGTTCGTATTCGCGGTCGACGTTCATCCGGAAGGCACGCGGATTGCCGAATTCGTCCACCATCACCGAATGGTCGATGACGAGATCGACCGGATTGAGCGGGTTGATCTTCTGCGGGTCGCCCCCCAGCGCCACCATCGCGTCGCGCATCGCCGCGAGATCGACCACCGCCGGCACCCCAGTGAAATCCTGCATCAGCACCCGCGCCGGCCGATAGGCGATCTCGCGCGGGTTGCGCCCGCCCTTCTCGGCCCATTCGGCGAAGGCCCGGATGTCGTCCTGGGTCACGGTCTTGCCGTCCTCGAAGCGCAGCATGTTCTCGAGCACGACCTTGAGCGCCGCCGGCAAGCGGCTGAAATCGCCCAGGCCGGCCGCCCCCGCCGCCTCGATGGAATAATAGGCGTAGCGCGCGCCGCCCACCGTCAACTCGCGGCGTGTCTTGGCTGAATCGGTTCCCACGAAAACAGTCATCGTCCCCTCCGGTTGCGCAATCATGACGGTGAAGTGCTCCTGCTATGCCGCAATTCCGCCGCGCTCGCAAGGTGCGGCGGGGCAAAAAGAATACCGTCGCATACAATTTTTGCCCCCGCCCCGGCCGCCCTTCCCCCGCGCCGGGGCTTGGGCTATGCGGGCGCATGGGACTTCTGGTCGAGGGCCTCAGCTGCAACCGCGCCGGGCGTCCGGTCCTCGAAGGCATCGCCCTGGAGGTTCCCGACGGCGGCTGCCTGACGCTGCGCGGCCCGAACGGCGCCGGCAAGTCCACGCTTCTGCGCGTGCTGGCTGGGCTGCTGCCGGCGACCTCCGGCACCATCGCGCTCGACGGGATCCGGCTCGACCGGGACCGCGACCTCTACGGCGAGCGCCTCGCCTATGCCGGCCATCTCGACGCGATCAAGCCCCAGCTCAGCGTCGCCGAGAACCTCGCCTTCTGGGCCGCGCTCCACGGGAGCGGCGGCACCGCCGCGGCGCTCGACGCCTTGGACCTCGCCGCCATCGCCGAGCGCCCCGCCCATGTCTGCTCGGCGGGCCAGAAGCGCCGGCTGGGCCTCGCCCGGCTGCTGGTCGCGCCCCGGCGGCTCTGGCTGCTCGACGAGCCGACGGTCTCGCTCGACGCCGATGCCGTCGCCCGGCTCCTGGCGGTGCTGCGCGAGCATCTCTCCGGCGGCGGGATGGCGGTGATCGCCACCCATGCCGATCTCGGCCTGCCCGAGCAGCGGGTGCTGCGCCTCGCGCCGCTCGCCGCCCGCGCCGCCGCCCGCCACACCGGGCCCTTCCTCGCGGGCGACTGGGCATGAGCGCCGGCGCCGCCGTCCTCGGCCGCGAGCTGCGCCTCGCCCTGCGCTCCGGCGGCGGCGCGGGGCTCGGCCTCGCCTTCTTCCTGATCACCGTGCTGCTGATGCCCTTCGGCGTCGGGCCGGAGCCGGAGAAGCTCGCCACGGTGGCCGTGGGCACGCTCTGGATCGCCGCGCTGCTCGCCTGCCTGCTCTCGCTCGACCGGCTGTTCCAGGCCGACCAGGAGGACGGCACCCTCGACATCCTCGCCCTCTCGCCGCTGCCGCTCGAGACGCTGGTGGCGCTGAAGGCCGCCGCCCACTGGCTCTCCACCGGCCTGCCATTGGTCGCCGCCGCGCCGCTGCTCGGCATCACCCTCAACCTGCCCGCCCCGGCCTTTCCCTGGCTGGTCGCGAGCCTCGCGATCGGCACGCCGGGCCTGAGCTTCCTCGGCGCCATCGGCGCGGCGCTCACCATCGGCATCCGCCGCGGCGGGCTCCTGCTCTCGCTGCTGGTGCTGCCGCTCTACATCCCCAGCCTGATCTTCGGCGCCAGCGCCGCCACCGCCGCCGCCGAGGGCCGCGACCCCGGCCCCGCCATGCTGCTCCTCGCCGGCCTGACGCTCGCCATCGTGGCACTCGCCCCCTTCGTCGGCGCCGCCGCGATCCGGCTGAACCTGCGCTGACCCTCCCTTGAATCGCCGCCGCCGCCGGGACTAGATACCGCCCATGTCGCTCTGGAGATACGCCAACCCGGCCGAGTTCATGCGCGTCTCCGGCAGGGTGCTGCCGGTGCTCTGGGCGCTCACCGCGGCCTGCCTCGCCATCGGCCTCGGCTGGGGCTTCTTCATCGCGCCCGACGATTACCAGCAGGGCGCGACGGTCAAGATCCTCTTCATCCACGTGCCCGCCGCGCTGATGGCGATCAACGCCTGGCTGATGATGCTGGTGACCTCGCTCATCTGGCTGGTGCGCCGGCACCACGTCTCGGCACTCGCCGCGCGCGCCGCCGCCCCGGTCGGGGCCACCATGACGGTGATCGCGCTCCTGACCGGCGCGATCTGGGGCCAGCCGATGTGGGGCACCTGGTGGGCCTGGGATCCGCGGCTGACCTCCTTCTTCATCCTCTTCGTCTTCTACCTCGGCTACATAGCCCTCTGGGAGGCGGTCGACGAGCCCGACAAGGCCGCCGATCTCACCTCCGTGCTCTGCCTCGTGGGATCGGTCTTCGCGCTCCTGTCGCGCTACGCCGTCTTCTTCTGGAGCCAGGGGCTGCATCAGGGTCCGTCGCTCTCGCTCGACCGCACCGAGAACGTCGACAACGCCTTCTACTGGCCGCTCCTCGTCTCCATCGCCGGCTTCGTGCTGCTCTTCCTGAGCCTCGTGCTGCTCAGGACCCGCACCGAGATCCGCGCCCGGCGGCTCCGGGCCCTCCAGGAGGTCGAGGCGCGCGCATGATGCCCGATCTCGACCGCTACGCCGGAACCGTGCTCGGCGCCTATGGCGTCACGCTCCTGCTGCTGGCGCTCCTGATCCTCGTCTCGCTGCGCCGCGCGGCGCGGGTGAAGCGCGCGCTCGCCCGCATCGAGGCGCAGGCCAAGCGGAGGTCCCATGGCAAGGCCTAGCTTCAACCTCCTGATGTTGCTGCCGCCGCTGCTCTTCGCCGTCTTCGCGGGCCTCGCCTGGTTCGCGCTCACCCGCGAGAATCCCGACGAACTGCCCTCCGCGCTGATCGGCCGCCCGGCGCCCTCGCTCGCGGCCACCACCGCCCTGCGCGACGATCCCGCGCCCACGGACGCCGACCTGCGCGCGCCCGGCGTGAAGCTCGTCCACTTCTGGGCG
>NZ_DAIUBO010000139.1:0-10130 GCF_036846665.1 Amaricoccus sp.
CACCTATGTGGGCGAGCGCGGGGTGATGCTCTCGGGCGGGCAGAAGCAGCGGCTCGCAATCGCCCGCGCCATCCTGCGCGACGCGCCGGTGCTCCTGCTCGACGAGGCCACGAGCTCGCTCGACGCCGAGAGCGAGCGCGCGGTGCAGCTGGCGGTCGACCGGCTGGCCGAGGGCCGGACGACCCTGATCATCGCCCACCGGCTCGCCACGGTGAAGCGCGCCGACCGGATCGTCGTGTTCCAGGACGGCCGCATCGTCGCGGAGGGCAGCCACGGCGCGCTGGTCGCCGAGGACGGGCTCTATGCGCGGCTGGCGCGGCTCCAGTTCACCGACGGGGCCGCCTGAGCGCCGACCCGGGGCCGGCCGGCGATCGGGCCGGAACAGAATTCGGCCCCGGGCGCGCCGTGCACGCTTGTGATTGCGCCGCCGCTCTTACATTCTCCCTCCGACCCGGGGCCCTGGCGGTCCGCGATGGAAGGGAGAGGCCATGTTCCGGATCGCGACACTGGCAGACAAGCTTGCCGTCGAGGCCGAGGCGCCGGTCGAGAGCCGCTGGGCCGCGCGCACGCTCTATGAGCAATTGTGCGAGACCGCGGGCCGTTTCCCCGACCGGCAGGCGGTGGCCTTCCAGCTCCGGTCCGGCCCGCGCGACAAGGCGGTCACGCTGAGCTGGGCGGAGCTGCGCGGCGAGGTCGTCCAGCTCGCGAACCTGCTGCGAAGCCTCGGGCTGGGTCCGGGGGAGGTGGTGGCCTCGGTGCTGCCGAACGGGCTCGAGGCGCCGGTCACGCTCCTGGCCGGCGCGACGGCGGGAATCGTCAACCCGATCAACCCGCTGCTATCGCCCGAGCATATCGCCGGGATCCTGCGCGAGACCGGCGCGAAGGTGGTGGTGACGCTGGCGCCCTTCCCGCAATCGGACGTGGCGCAGAAGGTCGCGGAGGCGGTGGCGCTGGCCCCTGGCGTCGAGACCGTGCTCCAGGCGGATCTGGCCCGCTACCTGCCGGCGCCGCTCGCCTGGGCCATGCCGGTGCTGCGGCCGAAGGCGGAGGTGCACCACCGGGCGCGCGTGCTGGACCTGCGTTCGGAGATGCAGCGCCACCCGGCGAAGGAGCTCGGCTTCGCCGAGGACACATCCGACCGGATCTGCGCCTATTTCCATACCGGCGGCACGACGGGCCTGCCGAAGATCGCCCAGCACCACGCCCGGGGCATCCTCTACAACGGCTGGTGCGGCAAGGCCTATATGTTCACCGAGGCCGACGTTCTGATGTGCCCGCTGCCGATGTTCCACGTTCTGGCGGCCTATCCGGTCTTCATGTCCTGCCTGACCTCCGGCGCGCAGATCGTCTTTCCCACGCCGCAGGGCTTTCGCGGCGCCGGCGTGCTGAAGAACTTCTGGAAGCTGATCGAGCGCTACCGGGCGAGCTTCGTGATCACCGTGCCGACGGCGGTCTCGGCGCTGATGCAGCGGCCGGTCGACGCGGATGTCTCGACGCTCCGGCTGGCGATCAGCGGCTCGGCGGCCATGCCGGTGGAGCTCTTCCACCGTTTCGAGGAGGCGACCGGCGTGATGATCCTCGAGGGCTACGGCCTGACCGAGGCGACCTGCCTGATCGCGGTCAATCCGCCCTATGGCGAGCGCAAGATCGGCAGCGTCGGCCTGCCCTTCGCCTATACGGACGTGCGGATCCTGCATTGCGACGCCGCGGGCGGGATCGTGAAGGAATGCGGCACCGACGAGGTGGGCGAGATCTGCGCCCGCAACCCCGGGGTCAATGCGGCCGTCTATACCGATGAGGAGAAGAACCGCGGGATCCTCGCCGAAGGCGGGTATCTCAGGACCGGCGACCTGGGGCGGCTCGATGCGGACGGCTATCTCTGGATCACCGGACGGGCCAAGGATCTGATCATCCGCGGCGGGCACAACATCGACCCCGCGGTGATCGAAGAGGCGATGATGAGCCATCCCGAGGTGGCCTTCGCCGGGGCGATCGGCCAGCCGGACATGTATTCCGGCGAGGTGCCGGCGGTCTATGTGGAGCTGGTCGAGGGCAGCAGGGCGAGCGGGGAGGAGCTGCTCGCCCATGCCCGCGCGCGCATCCCCGAGCGCGCCGCGGTGCCCAAGCACGTGGAGGTGCTCGAGGCGCTGCCCAAGACCGCCGTGGGCAAGGTCTTCAAGCCCGACCTGCGCTGCCGGGCGATCGCGCGGGTGCTGAACGCGGCGCTGGCCGAGGCGGGGACGGAGGCGCGCATCGCCGAGGTCGTCGAGGATCGCCGGCGCGGGCTGGTGGCGCGGGTGGAACCGGGCCACGGCGGATCCGCCGACGAGGCGGTCGCCAAGGTGCTGGGCGGCTTCACGGTTCCCTGGGAGTGGCGCGTCGGACGCCAGCCATGATCCGGACCTATGCCGCGGTGGACGGGCATCTGCACCAGGTCGACGCGGGTGCGGATGCCGGCCGGGTGGTCTGGTTCGACCTGCTCTCCCCGGACCGGGAGGAGGAGCTCCGGCTGCAGGGCTCCCTGGGGCTCGAACTGCCCTCGCAGGAGGAGATGGCGGAGATCGAGGATTCGAGCCGGCTCTACATCGAGAACGGCATCGCCTTCATGACGGCCCTGCTTCCCGCACAGGTCGAATCGCGCGATCCGATCCTGGCGCCCGTCACCTTCGTGCTGGGCGCGGGGCCGCTGATCACCCTGCGCTACCACACGCCGCGGGCCTTCGACACCTTCCCGCAGCGCGCGACGCGGGCCGAGACCGCCTGCGCCGACGGCGCGAGCGTCCTGCTCTCGCTGCTCGACGCGGTGGTGGACCGGCTCGCGGATCTGCTGGAAGCCTGCGGGCGCGACGTCGAGCGGCTGGCGCGGGACGTCTTCGACAAGGGCGCGGGCAGTCCGGGCCGGCAGCACGACTACCGCGAGGTCCTCCGGGGCGTCGGGCGGCTCGGCCGGGTGTCGACGATGATCCAGGATTCGCTGGTCACGATCGAGCGGCTGACCACCTTCCTCGGCCCGGTCCTCGATCGCTACGGCATCGCCAAGGCCTGCCGGCCCCGGCTGAAGGCCCTGAGCCGGGATGCGCATTTCCTCACTGAGCATGCCGCGGCCCTGTCGGGCAAGCTCGGCTTCCTGCTCGATGCGACGCTCGGGATGATCTCGATCGAGCAGAATGCGATCATCAAGATCCTGTCGATCGCGGCCGCCGTCTTTCTGCCGCCGACCCTGATCGCCTCGGTCTACGGCATGAATTTCGCGGCGATGCCGGAGCTGAATTCGCCCTGGGGCTATCCGCTGTCGGTCGGGCTGATGGTGGCCTCGGTCCTGCTGACGCTCTGGTTCTTCAAGAGCCGCGGCTGGCTCTAGGCGGTGGCGGGCCGCCGGGGCGGACTCGGGCGATGGGGCGCCGAAGGACCGGCGTCGGGGCGCGTCGCAGGCGGAAACCGATCACGCGCGGGGCAACGTGTGACCGGGCAGTTGTAATCACTTAACCAACAGGGTACAAATCGTTCCGAGAACAGGGCTTATCGAGAGATTGCCCCTAGCATGTGCGTGCGCTGCGGGAATAGTGACAGGTGTCGCTCCGCCGCGTGCGACCCGGAAAGCTGAACAGGGCCGAGACGATGTATCTGCCTGAGAACGACGCCCAGATGTTCGACATCCTCACGGAGCTGCGGGTTTATGCGGCGATGAACTCGCTGCCGCGACTCGCGGAATCGCTCGACGATGCGCTCGTGCTGCTTGCTTCCGACAATCGATGCGGCGCGCGCGAGGCGGTCGCCGCCGCCTTCTGCCAGGACAAGTTCTGAGGGCTGCGGCCCGTTCCGACCGGGGTCGCGCAGCCGCATCCGTCATCCATCGCCGAGGCGCGAGGCGCCGTTGGCCAGCTGGTCGATCCGGCGGCGGTGCTCCTGCATCTCCAGAAGAATCCGGTAGTCGGTCTCGAGTTCCTCCGTGGCGGCGGCATCGGGGTGGATCTCGCGGACCGGCGCCTGCATCGCGCGCGCGGCGCTGGCGAGGTCGGGGAAGGCCCCGGCGGCGGTCGCGGCGACCATGGCGCTCCCGAGCAGCACGACATCGGCATGTTCGGGCAGTTCCAGGATGCAGCCCGTCGCATCGGCGTAGAGCTGCACCAGCATCGGGTTGCGCGCATGGCCGCCGGCCACATGCAGACGCGGGCGCTGGGCCGGCGGCGGCGCCAGGCGGTCGACGACGAGGCGCAGGGCGCATGCGAGGGCGACGGCGGTTCGCCAGTAGAGCCGGCAGAGGCCGTCGAAACCATGGTCGAGGGACAGGCCGCTGACCACGCCGAGCGCCGCGGGATCGGCATGGGGCGAGCGGTTGCCGGCGAAATCGGGCAGCACGTTCAGCCGTCGGGCCAGATACCATCCCTCTTCCGCCCGCATTTCGGCGATGCGGGCGCAGACGCGGGCATGGAAGGCCGCGTCGGGCTCGGCGCCGCCCCAGACCGTGCAGATATGGTCGAGAAGCGCGCCGGAGGCTGACTGGCCGCCCTCGATCAGCCATTTCCCCGGCAGGACCGCATCCCGGTAGGGCCCCCAGAAGCCGGGCACGAATCGCGGTTCCTCGGAAAGCGCCATCACGCAGGTGGAGGTGCCCGCGATCAGCGCGAAGCGGTGGCCGAGGTCCGCGCCATGGGCGCCGATGGCGCCGAGCGCGCCGGCATGGGCGTCGATCATCCCGGCGGCGACCCGGCAGGTTTCGGTCAGGCCGAGCGCTGCCGCCGCTTCGGGGCGGAGCGGGCCGAGGTCGCTGCCCACCGGGACGGAGCGTTGCGGCACGCCGGTCCGGGCCTCGAGATCCGCGAGGCCGATCCGGTCGAGCAGGTCCCGGGGCCAGGGGTCGGGGCATTGCCCGCGATAGGACCATTTGCAGGTGAGCGCGCAATGGGAGCGGGCGGTGGAGCCCGTTGCCTTCCAGGCGAGGAAGTCGACGAGGTCGGACACCCGGGCGGCGCGCGCCCAGTGCTCGGGCAGCCGCCGTTTGAGCCAGAGGAGCTTGGGCAGCTGCATCTCCGGGGACATGGCCCCGCCGCAATGGGCGATGACGGGATGCCCGGTGGCGGTGACTTCGGCGGCCTCCGTGCGGGCGCGCTGGTCGAGCCAGAGGATGGTGTCCCAGCGGTCCTCCGCCCCGGGCGAAACCGCGATCGGCTGCCCTTCGGCGTCGCGCACCACGAGCGAACAGGTCGCGTCGAAGGCGATGGCGGCGACCGCGCCGGGGCCGATGCCCGCCCGGTCGCGCGCGGCGCGGACCGCGGCGCAGACCGCGCGCCAGATCTGCCCGCTGTCCTGGTCGGCATGGTTGGCGCGGGGCCGGCTGAGGGCGATCGCCTGTTCGGCGCGACCGAGCAGGCGGCCGCCGAGGTCGAAGATGCCGGCGCGCGCACTGCCGGTACCGACATCGACGGCGGCGACGAAGGCGGACATGGAACCGGTCTATCCCGCCGCTAGCTCTGGCAGATCGCGCATGTCGTCGATGATCGCGTCCGGTTCGAGGGCCGCGATCCCGGCCCGGTGACAGTCTGACGTCGCATGGCTTCCCCCGGTGAAGGCCACCACCCGCATTCCGGCGGATCGGGCCGCCGTCACGCCGGCCGGGCTGTCCTCGACCACCAGGCAGGCACCGGGAGTGTAGCCGAGACTGGCCGCGGCGTGAAGGAAGAGGTCGGGCGCGGGCTTGCCGCGCGCAACCATGGTCGCGGAGAAGGCGCGGCCCGCGAAGCGCGGCCAGAGCCCGGTCACGGTGAGCGAGAGCTCGATGCGTTCGGGCTGCGAGGACGAGGCGACGCAGAAGGGGCAGGGCAGCGCATCGAGCGCCTCGGCGATGTGGGGGATCGGCCGCAGCTCCGCGCGGAAGGCGGCGTAGAGGCGGTGGCGCATGCCGGCCAGCGCGTCCTCGCCGAGGGTCAGGCCGTAGTCGGCGGCGAGGATTTCGCGGGTCGTGGCGAGGCTTCTGCCGAGGAAGCGCGTGTGGACCTCGTCGGGTTCGAGGCCGAGGCCCGCCGCGGCGAGGGTTTCGATGAGCAGGCGGAGCGCGATCGGCTCGCTGTCGACGAGGACGCCGTCGCAGTCGAAGATGACGAGGGCGGTGGGCGTATGACCCAGCGGTTTCGACATGGGAAGGCAGCCGGTGGCGCAGCGCCGGGTCGACGGCCCGGTCTCGCGGTAGCCGCGCGCGCGGTAGAAGTCGCGGGCGGTGACGGTGCTCTCGAGGCGGATCTCGGTCGCGCCCTCGCCGCGGAGCCAGGCCTCGAGCGCGGCGAGCAGGCCCGTGCCGATGTCGTGGCCGGCGGCATCGGGGGCGACGTAGAGCAGGAGCAGGTCACCCGAGGGACGGGCGGAAGCGGTGCCGGCGAGCCGGCCCGCCTCCTGCGCGACGATCAGGCGCTGGTCCGGGTCGGCGATCCAGCCACCGACGGCCTCGGGGGTCTTGTTGGCGAGCCAGGCGGCGAGGGCTCCCGGCTCGTTGCGGTGGTCGCGCGCGCAGAGGCCGGTGATCGAGGCCCGGATCAGCGCGGCGATCGCCGCCGCCTCCTCCGGGCGCGCGTCCCGGATCTCGGGATTCATCCGAGGTAGCGGCGGAGCGTCGCTTCGGTGCCGTCGGCCCAGAGCGCGCGGAGCCAGCGGGCGAAGGCATCTGTGAAGGCCGGGACCTCGGCGGTGCGGCCGTAGATGTCAGCCATCGAGAGCCAGGCGGCGGGGTCGGATTTCGCGGCCCGGGCCTGTGCCTGGAGGCGGTCCCAGTTCGGGTCGTTCGGCTCGGTGACCTTGCCGGAATCGGTGGTGCCCTCGCAGTAGCGGCACCAGAGCGCGCTCTCGAGCGCGAGTCCCTCGACCGGCAGGCCGCGGGCGAGGCGGTCGGCGATCGAGGGGATGATGAATTTCGGCTGGCGGTTCGATCCGTCGAGGCAGAGCCGGCGGATGGTGTCGCCGATCTTGGGGTTGAGGCAGCGCTCCTCGACCTTGCGGAAATAGCCGTCGAGATCGGTGTTCGGCACCGGCGGGACGATGGGGATGATCTCGTCGCGCTCCAGCTTCTGCAGGAAGGCGCGGACCAGCGGGTTCTCCATGCCTTCGTGGACGAAATGGATGTCCATCAGCCCGGCGGGATAGGCGATGATCGCGTGGCCGCCGTTGAGGATGCGGATCTTCATCATCTCCCAGGGGGTGACGTCCGCCACGAATTCGGCGCCCACGGCCTCGAAGGCCGGGCGGCCGGCGGTGAACCTGTCCTCGACCACCCATTGGATGAAGTCCTCGCAGAAGACCGGCCAGGCATCCTCGATGCCGAACTCGTCGCGGGTGATCGCGCGCTCGCGGTCCGAGGTGGCGGGGGCGATGCGGTCGACCATGGCGTTGGGGAAGGCGACATTCTCGCGGACCCAGGCGGCGAAGCCCGCGTCCTGCGCCGCGGCGAGGCCGGCCACCGCGTCGCGGCAGACGTTGCCATTGTGCGGGACATTGTCGCAGGACATCACCGTGAAGGGGGCGCGGCCCGCGGCGCGACGGGCCTTGAGGCCGGCGAGGATCAGGCCGAAGACGGTCTTCGGGTCGTCGGGGTTCCGCGCATCGGCGAGGATCGCGGGGTGCTCGGGGTCGAACTTGCCGAGGGCGGGGTTCACGAAATAGCCGCCCTCGGTGACGGTCAGCGAGGCGATGCGGGTCGTGGGATCGGCGAGGCCGGCGACGATCGCCCTGCCGTCCATCGGCGGCAGGAAGTCGGTCATCACCCCGGTCACGCGGGCCTCGGATGTCGCGGCCGATTGCTCCACCACGGTCGAGAGCCAGTCCTGGCCGGCGAGCGCGTCGCGCATCCTTGCGTCATAGGGCGTGACGCCGGCGCCGACGATCGCCCAATCGAGGTCGCGGCCGGCGTTCATCAGCCGGTCGAGGTAGATCTGCAGATGCGCGCGGTGGAAGTTGCCGACGCCGAAATGGACGATGCCGTGGCTGAGATCGTTCCGCGCATAGGAAGGGCGGGCGACGCGCGCCGGCAGGTCGGGCAGGGTCTTCAGCGACAGGGCGGTGGCCATGGCTTCCTCCGGTCAGATGGTGCGCAGCATGCCGCCGTCGACGAAGTAGGTCGCGCCGACCGAATAGCTGGCGCGGTCCGAGCAGAGGAAGACGAAGAAATCGGCGAGTTCCTCGACGCTGCCGAAACGCTTGATCGGCGCGTGCTCGTCGGCGACGGATTGCAGGTATTCCTCGGCCCTGTCGGCGCCGGCCAGCTGGGTGGCGGTCTTCACCCAGTCGGGGGTGCGGATCAGCCCGGGGCTGATCGCGTTGACGCGGATGCCGAGGGGAATGAATTCGTTGGCCATGTTCTTGGAGAGCATGACCAGCGCGGCCTTGGTGACATTGTAGATCGGTTCGTACCAGAGCGGCTGGGTGGCGCAGATCGAGGCGTTGTTCAGGATCGCGCCGCCGCCGCGCGCCTGCATCATCGGCGCGAAGCCGCGGGCGAGGCGGACGGCGGCCATGACATGCAGGTCCCAATAGGCCTGCCATTTCTCGTCCGGGGCTTCGAGGATGGTCTCGTTCGAGCCGGTGCCGGCGTTGTTGACCAGGATGTCGGCGCCGCCGAAGACCTCCCTGGCGGCCGCGACGAGGCTCGCGCATCCCTCCGCGGTGGCGACATCGCAGGCGTGGCCCACGGCCTCGACGCCGAAATCGCGCGAGATGGCGGCGGCGGCTTCGTCCAGGCGCTCGCGGTCCCGCGCGGCGATCAGCACGTTCGCGCCCTCGCGGGCGAAGGCGCGGGCGACACCGAGGCCGATGCCGATGCTGCCGCCGGTGATGACGGCGATCCTGTCCGTCAGCCCCAGATCCATGTCAGGCAAGCTCCTCGTGCATTGCGTCTGCGACGGACCCGCCGCATCGGCCGAAGCGGAGCGTTGGCATCGCGTTCATGCAATCTCAACCTCGGGCGAGACGCCCTTGTCAATTCGGCCACGGCCCGCCGCCGAGGTCCCGGCCGGTACGGCCTCGGGGCCGGCCGGACCATGGCGTCGGGTCACAGCGCGAGCCCGTCCTTTCCGAAGCGGTGGATCTTGGCCGGGTCGGGGGTGAGCCAGACCGTGTCGCCGTGATGCACCGGGATCTCGCCGTCGGCGCGCACGTTCATGGTGCCGAGCTCGTCGGTATGGACATGCACGAAGGTGTCCGAGCCGAGGTGCTCGGCCACGCCGACCTTGCCCTTGTATTCGCCCTCGGTCGTCGAGATCGCGATGTGCTCGGGGCGGAACCCGACCGTCTTGGCGCCGTGCTTTTCCGCCGGCGGGCCCTCGACGAGGTTCATCTTCGGCGATCCGATGAAGCCGGCGACGAAGAGGTTCTTCGGGGTCTTGTAGAGCTCCATCGGCGAGCCGACCTGTTCGATGTTGCCGGCGTTGAGCACCACGATCTTGTCGGCCATGGTCATGGCCTCGACCTGGTCGTGGGTGACGTAGATCATCGTCGTCCCGAGGTGCTGGTGCAATTCGGAGATCTCGAGCCGCATGGTGCCCCGGAGCGCCGCGTCGAGGTTCGAGAGCGGCTCGTCGAAGAGGAAGGCCGAGGGCTGGCGCACGATGGCGCGGCCGATGGCGACGCGCTGGCGCTGGCCGCCGGAGAGCTGGCCCGGACGGCGCTCGAGGTAGTTGGTCAGGTTCAGGACCCGCGCGGCCTCGGCGACCTTCTTGTCGATGGCCGCCTGGTCCTCGCCGGCCATCTTGAGCGGGAAGGCGATGTTCTTGGCCACCGTCATGTGCGGGTAGAGCGCGTAGGACTGGAAGACCATCGCGAGCTTGCGCTTGGCGGGGGCCTCGCCGGTCACGTCGCGCCCGTCGATCGAGATCGTGCCGGAGGTCGTGTCCTCGAGCCCGGCGATCATCCGCAGCAGCGTCGTCTTGCCGCAGCCGGAGGGGCCGACGAAGACCACGAACTCGCCGTTCTCGATGTCGAGATTGACCTTGGGGATGACGTTGGTCGCTCCGAAGGACTTGTTGACGTCGCGAAGCTGGATCTTGCCCATATTGCGTTCCCCCGGGATTACTTCACGGCGCCGAATGTCAGGCCGCGGACGAGTTGCTTCTGGCTGAACCAGCCCATGATCAGGATCGGCGCGATGGCCA
>NZ_DAIUBO010000140.1:0-10109 GCF_036846665.1 Amaricoccus sp.
TGGGCGCTGGAGGGATAGGGGATCGTCAACAACCCCCGCTTCGAGGTCGCCGCGCTGGCCGCCGCCGGCCGGCTCGTCCCGATCCTCGAATCGCCCCCCCCCCCGCCGTCGAAATTCGCCTGCCTCTATCCGCATCGCCGGCTCCAGGATCCGAAGGTGCGGCTCTTCGTGGAATTTATGCTGGGCCGCTGCCGGGCAAGAGTGCAGGAACTGCTCGACGCGCCGGCGGGCTGATCACCTGTTTGACGCGTGCCGCAGCGGCGGCACGCGGGCATTCCCTCTCGATTGGTGGCTCAGACCGCCTGCGGCGGCTCGAGCTCGACGACGTGGAGCGCCAGCCTGATCGTGCCGCCGGCGAAGGCCCCGCCTTCGGCAGTGAGCAGGATGGGGGTCGCCGCATAATAGGTGACGGGCGCCCCGCTCAGGCCGAGCAGGTAGGAATTCTGCGCCACGCCCAGGCCCGACCCATAGCGGTTGTCCGCCCCCTCGACGCCGATCCTCCAACCGGTGAGCCCGGCGCC
Organism: Amaricoccus sp.; assembly: GCF_036846665.1. NCBI lineage: Bacteria > Pseudomonadati > Pseudomonadota > Alphaproteobacteria > Rhodobacterales > Paracoccaceae > Amaricoccus > Amaricoccus sp. The sequence goes on from NZ_DAIUBO010000140.1 coordinate 522, forward strand.
GCTCAGGCCCGCGACGATCCGGCCGGTCACGCCGATCACCTGGGCGCCGGCCGGAATCGCGACCGCCGTGAGATTGGTGGCGCCCGCCAGCATCGCGTGATCGAACTCGATCACGCGATGCCGCGTCCCCGCGCCACCCGGCGACACCGCAACGGCATCCGCCATCCATCCCCGGCCGTGGTACATGCGCGCGCAGAGCCCGGCCTCGTCCCAGGCCGTCCAGCCGGTCTTCGGCACGACGAAGATCCACCCGCCGTTGGCCCGGACGGCGATCTTGCCCCCGTGGCCGGACCATTCGCCCGCCGGTTCCGAGCCCACCAGATAGGCGTCTCCCTCCTTCGGATCGGTCGGGACCACCGCCTGGTCGAACGCCTTGATGCGCAGCTGGGCCAGGGCATCGAGGCGCGAGAGCGCCTCGTTCACGGTGACATGCTTCTGGGCCTGCGCCGGGGCGATGAGGGGCAGCTGCAATTGCGCCGTTCTAGCCATCGAAGGAATACCTTTCGTAGGGTCCGGGACCGAAGAGATCGGAAACCTGGGCGACTTCAATTTCGACGCCGGACGGCGCCGCATCCGCCGCCTGCTCGGCCGCGAGATAAACCGCCTCGGGCGATTGCGGCATGAACTCCCGCAGCAGCGAGCCGCCCGAGGAGATCCTCAGGTGATAGAGTTCGCGGGATTCGCCGAGCGGCGCGTCGGTGCCCTGCCAGCTGTCGCCGTCGAGCCGCGTCCGCCGGATCCAGCTGATGCGGATATCGCCGTTGGCCTGCCGGACGGCGCCGAGATGCGCCGGCCGATAGGGCCGCAGCCCGACGCCCGCGAAAGCCTCGACGCGATGCTGATAGCTGGCGTCGTCATAGGCGCGGGTCGAGGGACCGAACCGGTAGTGCCGCTCGAGCCCGCGCGTGGACGAGGGCAGCCGGAGCTGCACCGCCGCACCGTCAAGCAGGACGAAATCCGTCCCCTCCGGCCAGACCGCCGGCATGATCCCGTCGGTCCCCGCCTGCCCGCGGAGCAGCCCGCCGAGCCGGTAGACATTCGGCGCGACCAGGTCGGCGCGCTCGAACTGGAAGACCTCCCACTCGCCCGCGCCGCCATGCCTCAGGGCCGCGACATTCGCGCCGTTGAGCACGTCGAGCTGGCTGCGGCTCTGCAGGACCCCGCGATTGATCCGAACGCGGACCGAGGCCTGCGTCCAGCTTCCCGCCTGCGCCGCGGGCAGCGCATCGAGGGTTTCGCCCATGACCGAGGGGCGGCGAACCTCGCAGTTCAGCCGGTAGCCGGCATCCTCGTTGGCCGAGTAGACGGCGATGCGCCCTGTCCAGGGCGTCCGCGTCACCGCGATATGCGGCGCATGCGGGACCTCGTCCCCGTTGAGGAGCGGAAGGTCGAGGAACTCGGCATAGGCCGGCCCCGGGACGGGAACGGTCTCCGTCCCCCGGGTTTCGCTCCTGATCTGCGGGGCGCGATAGATGCCCTCCTCGATGCGGACGGCGCTGATCGACCGATGGCCGATCTCCTCGACCCGGTCGACCCGGAAGAGTTCCCGGCGCAGGCCGGTCGTGAAGGCGAGCACGTCCCCGGGGGAGACGGCGAGCCGGGACGGCGGCAGCGAGAAGGTCACCGCCTCGCGGGAGGTGCGGCTCTCGCTCAGCCAGCGTTCCGCGATCCCCCGGGCCGCACCTTCCGACAATACGATCGGCAGGCTCGTCTGGGCAGAATGCGATTCCGCCGCCTCCGGAGAGGTCGCCTCGACGGCACCGGCGCGGTAGTCCGGATCGCTCCGCACGAAGGCGAAGGCAACCCGGCCCGGCGTCTCCAGCTCCGGCGACCGCATGCGCGCGACGGCGGGCTTGCCACCGACCAGCACGCAATCCTCCTCGACGGCTTCGGCCGTCGGCGGCCCGCCCCGGCTGGTGAACCCGAGATCGGCATCCGTGGCATGGCTGTCGAAGGCATAGGCGAGCATCAGCGGCTGCAGGCTCTGCCGGCCCGATTCCACCGCCTCGACCGAATAGCCGGTCACGGCGCCGTGAAGCCGGGAGACGTCGATGTCCTCCAGACCGCAGCGGTTCGAGATCTCGGCGACCACATCGGCCAAGGCGGCAAGCGTCGCCCGCCCGTTCAGCCAGTGGCCGCGCTCGTAATTGTCCCCGTCGATCCAGGTCTCGAGAAGGTTGGGGAATTCCGGCCAGGGCCGTGCGTCCCATGCCCAGACATAGGCATGGTCCATGTTCACCATGCGCCCGCCATAGACGCTCGAGAGCGGGTTGTGCGCGGGGTCCTTCCAATGGGCGAAGACCGCCTGCAGATAGCGGTACTGGATGAAATCGTCGCGGATCCCGTTGGAATAATAGGGAAAGAAGCTCTCGGAGGACTTCGGGTCGAAGAAGACGTTCGGCTGGTTCGTCCCCTTGTCCACCGCCGGGCAGCCGAGCTCGGTGAACCAGATCGGCTTGGAGCCGGGAACCCAGGCCGTGGGCGCCGCCGCCCTGACCCCGCCCGGCCGGTTCACATGGGGGTTCGACCACCAGCCCACCAGGTCCTTGTAGCGGAAGACCCAGTGCTCGGAATGCGCGGTATCGCGGATCGGCAGCCGTTCCTGGGCGTCCCGTCCCGCGGCATCGGCATAATACCAGTCGTAGCCCTCCCCGCCGGCGACATTGCCCGCGAGATAGGCGAGATCATAGGGCGACCCCGCCGCGACATCGCGATGCGCGGTGCCGTCCCGCCAGTCCGACAAGGGCATGTAGTTGTCGATCCCGACGAAATCGATCGCCGGATGCGCCCAGAGCGGGTCGAGATGGAAGAGCACGTCGCCCGATCCGTCCTGCGGTTGATGCCCGAAATATTCCGACCAATCCGCGGCATAGCCGATCTTGGTCTCCGGCCCGAGGATCGCGCGCACGTCCCCAGCGAGCGCGCGCAGGGCCTCGACCACCGGATAGCTGGTGGCGCCGTCGCGGATCTGCGTCAGGCCGCGCAGTTCCGAGCCTATGCAGAAGGCATCCACCCCGCCCGCCCGCGCGCAGAGATGCGCATAATGCAGGATGAAGCGCCGATAGGACCATTCCGAGGGGCCGTCGTAGCGGATCGTGCTGCCGTCCCCGTCGAATTCCGAGCGCGACGCCGCGCCGAAGAAGGCGGCGACCTCGGCCCCGGCGGCGGCGGTCTTGTCGGCCGAGCCGGCGACGCCGGGCGCATGGTCGAGCGTGATCCGGCCGCGCCAGGGCACCGGCGGCTGATGCGCCGCACCGGTCCAGGGGTCGCGCAGGCCGTTCTGGGCGAGAATGTCCATCAGGATGAAGGGATAGAACATCACCGACTGCCCGCGGGCCCGCAGGCTCTCGATCGCCTGGATGACCGTGGCATCCGCCGGCGTGCCGCCGAAGACCGGACGCCCCTCGAGCCAGCTCACTTCCTCGGCCCCGCCGCGCGACACTCCCGAGACCGCCCAGCGGATCGGGTCGCCGTCCTCGCCTTTCTGCTCGACCTTGGGCAGGATCCGGCACCGCCCGCAGCGCAGGTCGTCGCCGAACCAGCTGACCACCATCGAGACCGCCTTGGAATTCGGCAGCTCCACCTCGAGCTGGTCGAGCGAGGCCTCGATGTCCGGCACGCCGCGGTCGTTGTGCACGTTGAGCGCGACGCTGTCGCCCTTGCCGCGCCGGAAGGTGACCGGCTCGGTCGCCAGCGAATATTCGCCCGTCCCCGGCACCAAGGCGACGGCCCGAACGTCGAAGGCCGGCGAGCGCGGCACGCGAGGATGCTCGGGCTGCGGCCGCCGGAACACCTCGACATTGAACTGCGGGATCCGGTTGCCGAAGGGCGTCAGGTCGAGGTTCTCGAAGACGACATAGGCGGTCCCGCGATAGGCCGGCGCCTCGTCCGCACCCTCGATCGCCGAGATCAGCGGATCGGGCAGCTGGTCCTCGGTCCCGCGGTGCAGCCGGAAGGTCAGCCCGATCTGCTGCATCGCCTGCCCGTCCGCCCAGATCCGCCCGATGCGCAGGATCTCGCCCTCGCAGAGCGCCACCGCGAGGCTCACCGAATAGCTGTATTCCCGCACCGTGGTGCCGCCGCCGCCCTTGCCGCCGACATCCTCGCTGTTGACGGTCTCGAGAAAGCGGCTCGACCAGATCAGCTGCCCGGCGATGCGCACCCTGCCGAAGACCCGCGGCAGGGCGGCACCCTCGCTCGAGCCCATCACCCGGAACCGGTCGACCCGCCCGGTCTCCACCGGCTCGGAGCCGAGGCCCATCAGCTTCTGGTCGATCACCGAGCCGAGCGTGGCGCCGATGGCCTTGCCGAGCACCATGGACGACAGGCCGGCCATCGACCCTCCGACGGCGCCGCCGAGCGCGGAGCCGGCCGCGGCCAGAACGAGCGTTGCCATCAGCTTCTCCCCATCGGAAAACGAAAGATGCCGGCGATCCGGCGCGCCCAGGCGGGCGTCAGCGCCGATTCGACGACCCCATGCCCGGAATAGGCATGGATCAGCGTCTCGAAGCCCTGCGGCGAGACCGCAAGGATGCCGACATGCTTGGCGACACTCCCGTCGCGCATGCGCAGCACCAGGACGTCGCCGGGTCGCCGCTCGGCGACCGGCAGCAGATGCCGGCCGGCCGCCGCCAGCAGATCCTCCGAGCGCTGCGGCTCCGACCAGTCCGGCGTATAGGCGGGCACGGCCTCGGGTTCCTCCCCGTGGATCTCGCGCCAGATCCCGCGCAATAGCCCGAGGCAATCCGTGCCCGCACCGCGGCAGCTCGCCTGATGGCGATAGGGCGTGCCGATCCAGGCCCGCGCCCGGGCGACGATCTCGCCGCCCTGGTCCGGGTCAGGATCTGCGTAGGCTGCGGCCGTCATGGTTCGCTCCGTCCTTGGGATAGGCCGTGACCCAATCCTCGCCGGGGATATGCGGAAATCCCCGGAAATTCAGCATGTTGGCGAACTTCTCCCGGCAGGTGCCGGCCAGCTTGTCGCATCCCGCGACCAGCCGGAGCCGGTCGCCGGCCGCCACCGGCCAGGACGGCTCGCGCCAGAGGTCGATGCGCCGCTGCCCGTTGACCAGCCGATCCGCCTTGATCGAGGCGCGCTCGCCGGCATTGGCCCCGCCGAGCCAGGTCAGGCTGCCGTGCTGGAACCAGCCTTCGGCAAATTGCGGCAGCGCCGCGACCAGCACCAGCGCTCCCGCGCAGCCCTCCAGCGCATCGGCCTCGACCGTGAACTCCGGCCGCGCCGTGTCGACGCCGCATTTCCCGTCCCCGAGGATCCGGTCGCAGCTGCGCAGGATGGTACGGCCCACCGGCGCGTTGAGCGATTCCGCGAGGCCGCGCAACTCGACCTCGAAGGCCCCGTCCGAGCGCCGGATCTCGCCGAACTCGCCGCGAAAGAGCAGGACCCGCAGATCCGGCCGCGTCCAGTCGACGAGCCATTGCCGGACCTCGGCCCGGTCGAACTTGCCCGTGCGGATGTCGTCCTCCGAGACCGAAGCCGCGGTGAGCGCACCAAGCGCCTGGCCGTTGTCGACGCTGAGACCGGTGCCCGCCTGCAGCGCGCTCGCGTCGAGCCCCGATCCGGCCCGGAAGGTCAGCCCGTCGAAGACCAGATCGCCGTCGTGATCGGTGAAGCCGAAGGCCTGCCCGTCGCGGCGCACCACGCGCCAGCAGCGGCAGAGCGTCGTGGCGCCGCCGTCGAGCCGCGCCTGGAATTCGGGATCGATCCGGCGCATCAGACCCGCACCTCGACCACCGGGATCGACGGGATCTCTCCGGCGGAGAAGCCCGCGAGGCTCGTCGCGATCCGGTCGGTGTCGAACCGCACCGGCACATCGAACGCGAAGCCCGCGCTGACCAGGACCCCCTGCCCCGGCGCCACGGCGAGGCTGACGCGGCCGGTGCTGGTGTCGACGCCGAAATCCGGCCCCTCGAAGATCTCCTGCCCGCCCACGGCCAGCCGGACGCTGCCGTCCACCGGCTTGCTGATCGGCCGCACGTAGCTCTGCGACCCGGAGGAATAGCTCTTCGACAGCTGGAATGCCGTGGTGGTGCCGTCGCCCGTGCCGATCTTCTGGTCGAAGATCCCCGGCTCGGCCGAGGGGCGGCACGATTTCCAGTCGGTCCAGTCCTTCCAGCGAAAGCCGTGGAGCTGCCCGTGCCGCGCCTCGAAGAAGGCGATGACCTCGGCCATGTCGTCGAGCGAGCGCACGCCCAGCCCGGCATCGTAGTGCCGGCGCGAATGCGCCCAGGGCGAGTTGCGTTCCTCGTGGCCGTTGCTGAGCGTGACGATCTCGGTGCGCCGCTCGGGTCCGCCGCTCGACCCCATGCTCAGGGCGACGGGAAACCGGACCTCGTGAAAGTTCATGACGACTTCCTTCCGTTCAGAGATTGCGGCGCCCGCGCTGGATCGCCCGGTTCATGTCCGCGGCGATCTGGCTCTGCGACTTGCGGAACCCCTCCACGTCCGGCGTCGAGATGTTCATGGTGACATGCACCGTGCCGCCGCCGCCGGCGTCCGAGCGGATGCCGAGCTTGCCGTCCGAGCCGCGCGCCAGCGGCAGGATCGCCTCCGGCCCCGCCTCGCCCATCAGCCCGACCCCGCCGCGCATGGGAAAATGCGTCGGCCCGTCCACCACGCCGCCGCGGGCGAAGGCCGCGACCCGCCCGCCGGAGAAGGCGGCGCCTCCGGCGAAGGGCAGGAGGCCGCCCAGCACCGATTGCAGCCCGCCGCCCACCGCCGAGCTCACCGCGCCCTGCACCGGCGCCAGCGCCTGGTTGAGCACGGTGCCGGAGAGGCCCTTGCCGATGGTGGCGAGCGCGTCCGACAGCCGCTTGCCGTCGAAGACCACCCCGTCGAAGGCGCGCCGCAGCGATCCCGAGACCGAGCGCGACATGCCCGACGCCTCGCGCCCGGCATCCTTCATGCTGCCCTGAACGCCCTCGAGCTCGCTGCGGAACGTCGAGGTGACGCCCTCGAGCCCGGCCATCGTGCCTTCCAGCTCCGCGAACTGCGCCTCGAGCCGGCTCAGATCGGCTTCATAATCTGCCATGATCACTCCAATTCCGCGGGCCGGACCGCCGGCACGTCGGGAAAGCGCGCCGAAAGCTCGGCGAGCCCGGCGCGCGACAGGGCCGCCCGGCCTTCGCCGAGACCCGCCATGAGCATGAATTCCGCCGGGGTGAGGTTCCAGAACTCCTCGGGCGGCAGCCGCAGCCGGCCGAGGCCGACCTGCATCAGCCGCGGCCAGGCGATCCTGGTCATTCCGTCTCGTCCGGGTCCGGCAGGGTGAAGGTCACCTTCAGGAGCTTCGCCGCCGCCTGCGCCGCGGCCAGCGGCCCGCCGTCGATCCGGCAGGCCACCAGCTCCGCCTCGCCGATCCGCCAGCCGCCGCCGCTCAGGCCGGCGGCGAGCAGGCTGACGAGGTCTGCGACCCGGAAGCCGCCGGTCTCGAACCGCGCGATCATCTCCAGAAGCGATTCGCTTTCCAGACGCGCCTCGAGCTCCGCCAGCGCCCCGAGCGTCAGCCGCATCACCCGCGGCGTGCCGTCCACCGAGAGCACCACCTCCCCGCGATAGGGATTGCCCATCAGATCGCCTGGAAGCTCAGCGCCCCGGCCGAGGCCAGCGACAGCTCGTAGACCGCCTCGCCGTCGTGGCTCCCGGAATATTCGATCGAGGTGATCAGGAACGAGCCCTCCACGATGCCGAAATCCGGCACGATCACCTGGAAGACCGGCGCCTCGCCGGCGAAGAAGATCGCCCGCGCGCGCTCGTCCGTGGCGTCGTCGCGAAAGACGCCCGAGCCGCTGATCGCCGCGCTGCGCACGCCCGCGCCGGCGAGCAGCTCGCGCCACTGCCCGGCGCTGCCGAGATTGGTCACGTCGACCGTCTGGGCGTTGAAGGTGATCCGCGTCGCGCGCAACCCCGCGACGGTCTCGAACGACCCGCTGCCGGTCATGTCCATCTTGATCAGCAGGTCCTTGCCTTTTTGGGCCGCCATGTCGTCATCCTCTCAGCGATGAATTTGCTATGCCTGATCCACGACGGCTCTGAACCGCATGGAAATGCGTCGTTTCTCCGGCGCCGGCCCGCGTTCGGCCTTGGCGCGGAGGAAGCGCAGCGCGACGAGGCGCCCCGCCTCGAGATCGAGCGGCGCGTCGACCAGCGCCACGCAGACCGCCGCGGCGATGCGCTTGACGGTGTCGAAACCGTCGCGGCCGGAATGCGCCGTCACCTCGAAGTCATGCAGCGCGCCGGTGCTGGTCTTGGTGTCGTTCGCCCGGACCGTCTCCTCGCCGAGGGTGACGTAATCGGGCGGCATTGCATCGGCGGGCGGCGGCAGCGGCGCGTCGTAGATCGCACCGCCCACCAGCGCCGCGAGATCCGGGTCGGCCGCGAGCCGCCGCCAGACCGCGGCCTGGAGCGCGAAGGAGAAGGCGTAGCTCATGCCGCGATCCCCTCCTCGGCCTCGATCTCGAGATAGCGCCCGGCGGGATCGAATTCCGCGACGGTCAGGATGTCGAAGACCCGCGCGCCCTCGCGCAGCCGCTGCTCCGGCCGCGGCCGCGACGCCGCGCCGAAGGGCGCCCCGCGCACGAGGATGCGGTAGCGCACCCGCGGCCGCGCCACGGCGCCGAGGAAATCCTCGCGCCCCGTCCGCGTCCGCACATCGGCCCAGAGCGTGCCGAGCGGCCGCCAGGCGACCACCTGGCCGCCCGAGCCGTCGGCCTGGGTCTCGCGCTCCTCCAGCACCAGCCTTCGCACCAGATTGACGAGCCCGGTCACGCGAAGCCTCCCCCGATACGCGTGGCGCGATAGGCCTCGATCAGCACCAGCACCCCGAAGGGCATCGCGCCCGCGGCGGTGCCGCCCTCGGCGCGGTTCTCGTAGAAATGCGCCGCCAGCATCAGCACCGCCTGGCGCAGGTCGTGGGGCACGTCCTCCCAGCCGGGCCCGAAGCCGGCGGTGAAGCGGATCTCGGCCTGGCCGCCGCGCGGGATGCGCGGCAGGCTGCGGCCGAACTTGCCCACGAGCCGCGGGCGCTGCGCGTCGCGCAGCACCGACCAGGTCCCGGCCTCCGCCTCGGTCTCGCTGCCGTCCGCCTCCTGGAAGGTGATGCTCTCGACCGAGATCACCGGGCCGACCGGCAGGCCCTGGCAGGACTCCTCGCGCCAATGGGTCACGGTCCAGGAGTAGGGCCGCGCCAGCAGCACCCGCCCCAGCCGCGCCTCGATCGCCGCCATGGCCGAGCGCAGGTAGAGCTCGAGCAGCTGGTCCTGCGCGCCGTCGTCGGCGAAGCCGCTCCCCAGCCGCAGATGCTCGGCGAAGGCGCGAACGGGAACGGCGGCCGCGGGCGGCGCGCTCAATTCGGTCAAGATCATCGAGGACTCCTCAGCCCGGTGGCGTATCGGGGGCGATGCGCACCACGATCGTGCGGCAGAGCGCACGGCCGCCGCTGGTGCGGATCCGGTTTGTGAGCATGTAGACGGCGCCGGCCCGGCCGCCCTCCAGGGTCAGCCGGGTCCGGTCGTCGTCGTGGTCGGGCGTCGTCACCGCGAGGCTCCGGTCGCCGCCGCGGGCGGGGCGCAC